>NZ_WIWL01000142.1:0-77021 GCF_009600105.1 Pseudomonas sp. FSL R10-0056 | reverse complement strand
CAACAAGTTTTGCGGCGATGGTCTCATTGGCCTGCGCTATGCGGTGCTTGCGACAATACTTTACGTACAGAGCCTAGGGTTGTAAGAAGCCGACTGGCCAGCCCTTGTCCCCGGAATGTTGGTTTTGTAAACATCCGCTTCAGCTCGCCGTGCGTCGGGTGCACCACCAAGGCTCCACATGCCACGGCCTCTCCGTTACTGGAACGCCCAACAGCGAACAGCACATTTTTCGGAGAAAGAGCTTCGATGTTTACGCCGTGATGACTTTCTGCGGGGTAAAGCGGGGCTTGGTAAGCATCAAGCTCCTCAATGAGGGCAATCACTTCCGGTTGATCAGGGGATTCAAGCGAAATAAAGGGGGGAGTCTTCAAAAGATCTACGCTCAAATGATTGGTTCGGATTTATATATCAGTCTGAATATAAGATGTAAAAATATACGTCAACACTCAATTTAACGTGTGCGTCTATCCACGTCATCTACCCAACTCCCAAAGCTGTGACATGGTGTGCACTTTGATTTAAGTGGGCAGCAGTTTTAGCCTTTTAAGCGGGTATTTAATGCAGCCAAAATGACGTTCGTATTCCAGATCTTTCAAAGCCCAGGTCATTCAAGAGTGGGGCCAACCCGTAGCTTCGATTGCCAGCATCGTCCTCAGTCATAGCCTCAATCCAAACCAGCTGCAAAATCCCCAACTTCACAGGGGCAGTTCAGCCCTTGCGTCGTAGTGAATATCGACTGGTAGTACCTTCGCCCGGCTTCAAGATGAGGCCCGAACGTAAAACCTTGTTCCAGCATTGTGTTCATGTCGGCCTCGGTAATGCGCATGATGTAGCTGTGCCCGGTCGTGATCAGCGCACAGTCCGCACCTTGTGTTTCGCCCATATTGAACCATTTGCCCGCATCACCATGCCCGCTTGCGAAGGTATGGCCGTTGTAATGAACCTGCCATCCACCATCGAGCAGGATCCAGGTGTCCGGTGCCGATGCTCCTCCCTGGTCCTTCTTGGCGATGACCGCTCCGGCTTCGGTTTCCCATTCGTTTGAGTGGTCGATGACCCACCGCAGTTGTTCGGTCGTCAACGACGTGAAAAACGGCGTGTGGCGTAGCAAATGCAGATACGTGATTGAAGGTTTCATGGTCATTTCCTGCATTGCATCGGGCGTACGATGATCGCCGCACGCTGCAAACCCCATAGTGGTCAAAACGGTCAGGCCCGCATTTCGAAAGCGCCTGCGCAGGGTCGCCGTACCGTGGCTCAAGTTGATGTTCATCATTGTCATGCCCTATGTGATTGGCGGTCTTGTGGGAGGTCGCCGGGGGGCTTTGGCCTTTGCGTAAAACCTGGAGTGTGTGTATTCCACTTAGTCGCCGAAGTACCCCTCGGGCCGCGAGGGCAGACTCAGCGAGCAGCGACCTTGAGCAGGTCTTCCAGGCCTATGCGGCGAAACATTTCAGCGCGTACCCGGTCGGCCATGGCATTGACGACCTGGGCACCGTCCTGGGATGGATCGATATGACACCGAAATGGACGGGTACCTAATGGCATTCCGACGATTTCGACGATGGCTTTGGCCACTTCACCGACATCCGCGTCAGCCGGTTCCAGGGCTGCCAGACCTTTGAGTGCCTGATCCGGCACACCGGAGTAAGGGCCTTCGTTGTATTCGGCGGCTCGAACCTGATCTGCAGGGGAACCGGAATGGGTGAAGTGGTTGGTGCCCTTGGTGAACGCACCCGGCACGATGATTGACGTCTCCACCCCCCAACGCGTCAGTTCGCTGGCGTAGGACACTGCCAGCGAGTCCATGGCCGCCTTGGCCGCAAAGTACGGAGCCAAATACGGCGGGGTGCCACCGCGCGCACTGCTGGAGGAAACCCACAGCACCAGCCCCCGTCCCTGTTTGCGCAGTTGCGGCAAGGCCGCTCGGTTAACGCGTTGAGTGCTCAATACGTTGATGTCGTAGAGCTGGGCGAACTGCTCGGGCGTAAAGGCTTCGGCGGGGCCAAAGGACATGTGCCCGGCATTGTGGATGATCACGTCCAGTTGGCCGCAATCGCCGATGATTTTCGCGACGCCCGCCTGGACCGACTCGGTTGAGGCGACGTCCAGTTCAACGCTGCGCAAGTCAACCCGGTGTTCGTCCGCGTAGCGCTGTGCTTCGAGTACTTGCGCTGCGTTGCGGCCCAGGGTTTCACGCATGCTGGCGTAGACGGTATGGCCAGCGTCGGCCAGGGCGCGTGCGGTGAGCGCGCCAAACCCGCTGGAGGCACCGGTAATCAGAATGACGGATTTCAAGATAAAGACCTCTCCAAAATCAGCAGATAAAACCTGCCGTCACTGCGCTGAGCAATGTGAACATCCGCTGCGATTGCTCGCAGCATGTTCACCTGCCCTGAGTCTCAAGCAGGACGGTTCAGACGAGGCCGCCGTTGACGCGCAGGATTTGTCCGTTCACCCAGGCCGAATCAGGGCCGACGAGGAAGGACACCACGCGAGAGATATCTTCTGGCTGAGCCAGGCGCTCCAGCGGAGGCATTTTGGCGAAGGTCTGGATTTGCTCTTCGCTCTTGCCATGCAAGAACAGATCGGTGGCGACCGGGCCAGGTGCCACGGCGTTGACGGTGATGTTGCGACCGCGCATTTCCTTGGCGAACACTTGGGTCAGGGATTCCACCGCTGCTTTGCTGGCGATGTACACGGCGTAACCCGGCAGGTTCATGCCGACGGTACTGCTGGAAAAGTTGATGATCCGGCCGCCATTGTTCAGGCGGGTAGCGGCTTCACGCAGCGTGTTGAAGGTGCCGCGGGCGTGGATATTGAAATTCTGATCGAACAGCTCGTCGCTGTGTTGCGCCAGCGGCATGACTTTGAGGATGCCCGCATTGTTGACCAGCACGTCGACTTTACCCAGTTGCGCTTCGGTTTCATCAAACAGGCGGCGTACATCTTCGGCACTGGCAACATCTGCCTTTATCGCGATGGCCTGGTGTCCGGCCTGACGCAATTGGGCAACCAGAGCCGTGGCTTCGTTGGCGCTGTTGGCGTAGTTGATTGCGACGGCGAAACCTTCGGTGGCCAGTTGTTTGGCAATAACAGCGCCGATGCCGCGGGAGGCGCCAGTGATAATGGCAACTTTCAAATTGTGAGTCGTCATGGCTGTCATTCCTTGTGTCAGTGGGGGGTGTTTGCTGGGGACGAGGCTAATTTCACATGTTTACTCTTGGTGTTAAATGCATGAAAGTTGGCTTAACTGTTCAATAAATACCAACAATCAAAAAGAGGGCGTTCAGCGTGGATCAAGTCAAGGCGATGAAAGCCTTTGTGCGGATTTATGAGCGCAGCAGCTTCACGAAAGCCGCCGATGACTTGAACCTGCCGCGGGCGACGCTGACCCATACCCTGAATCAATTCGAGGCCTGGCTTGGTACGCGTCTGCTGGAACGCAGTACGCGAAAAGTGCGCCCTACGCTTGATGGCGAGGCTTACTACCAGCGTTGCGTGCAGTTATTGGCGGAACTGGAGGAGGCCGAGCTGGCATTTCGCGGCGTGGCCCCCAAAGGCCAGTTGCGCGTAGATTTGCATGGCACTTTGGCCAAACACTTCGTTATCCCGGCGTTGCCGCAGTTTATGGCCCGGTATCCGGAGATAGAGTTGTCCATCAGCGAGGCCGATCGCTTTGTCGACCTGATTACCGAAGGTGTGGACTGTGTCCTGCGTGCCGGAACCCTTGGTGATTCGGCATTGATTGGCAAGCGTGTGGCCAACCTTGAACAGATCACCTGTGCAAGTCCGGGGTATCTGCGCCAATACGGTGTACCGAAAAGCCTCGACGAGCTGGGCCATCACCGCGCCGTGAATTACGTCTCGCGCACCACCGCCAGGCAGTTTCCGTTTGAGTTCATGGTCGATGGCCAAGTCAAGGAAGTGGTCATTGACGGGGCGTTGTCGGTGTTTGGTGCAGAAATTTATGCGGCGTCGGCAATTGCCGGGCTCGGCATCATCCAGTGCCCGCATTACCGGATGAAAACGCAAATATCCCAAGGCCTGGTGCAGAAAATTCTCGCTGAAACGCCACCGCCACCGATGCCGGTTTCTGTGCTTTACCCGCAGAACCGGCACATGTCGCCACGGGTTCGGGTATTTGTCGACTGGTTGAGCGAGATATTCGCCGATGCATCGTGAGGGCATCGTGAGGGCATCGCGACGGCGCGTCTGAGTGCTTATTTCAGGATGAGCGGCCAACGTTCGTTCAGAAGGGCGGGTAATCCCCCCATTTTTAGCATTCACCAAGCATAGAGGTCAGGCGGGGCAGTCTCTTTTTTATCCGGCAGATGATTGGACGACTGATTTTAATCATGCTGTCCGTGAGTGGTTTATCGGCATGCGATCGGCAGTAAATATTCAAAGAGCGGCGGATTTTTAATCTGCTCACCCCGTTGGCCGTTGATATAAACCACGGATCGGCACTCATCGATAAGGCCAACGCAGTGCTCTTGGGCGCTCTGATAATCTGGCTTTGCACATGGGGGCAAGCGGATCCCCTCAACTACCAGATCTACCTGCTTCGAAAAATCTAGTTCCCTGGCGAGAGGTTTCGTCGTTGGTATAGGAAACGTCCTAAATCATTTCCCTCTGAGAAACTTAAAACTTACGCCATCCACGGGCGCTCCTAGGCATTTTTCTACGAGTTGCCCCTGTCAAAAGGCTTTGGCTCACACAGCAAGGTTTGCGAACCACGGATGGAGCAAGCATGTCGGCATGTCACCTCGCTGTAAGGTTTTACTTTTCGTCTCTGCTGGTTGGTTTGGCCGGGGTGAGTTCCGCTGTGGCTGAATCGGGCCCGACGCCGGGTGATCAGGATCTGATTCGCGATCGTCAAGAACGTCTGCTCGAAGAGCAACGGCGCCGGCTTGAGGAGCTTCAGGAGCTTCCCGGCAAACAGATTTCTCTTACGGCTCCAGCTCAGCCAGCCGACAGTCGCTGTTTCCCCATAGAAGAAATCGAGCTCAAGGGCGCCGACAGCCTGTCCGCCAGTGAGCGCGAATCGGTGATCCAGTCCTATATCGGCCAGTGTCTGGGCGTATCTCAGCTCAATGAACTACTCAAGGTCATCACCAACCGATATATCGACAGGGGTTTGGTGACCAGTCGTGCTTACTTGCCGCAGCAGGACCTTTCCCAAGGGCATCTGCAAGTCCTGGTGGTTGAAGGCAAGCTTGAAAGTTTCAAGGGCGACGACAACAGCAAGCTATCCAGCCGCGAATTGGCCATGAGCTTTCCCGGTCAGCCTGGTAATCAGCTGGATTTGCGGGAAATCGAGCAGGCGATTGATCAGCTCAACCGCTTGCCATCCAACCAGGCACAAATGGAACTGGCACCGGGCAGTGAGGTGGGGGGGAGTGCGGTAGTGGTCAAAAACGCGCCGCAAAAGCCCTGGCGTGTCGGCTTGTCGCGTACTAACGACGGTCAGAAAAGTACCGGTGAACAGCAGTGGGGTACGGGGTTTGAGTGGGACAGCCCGCTGGGTCTGGCCGATCAATTGGTGCTGCGTGGGGGCCACGATGCAATCAGTGACCACCGGAAAACTTCGAAAAATGCGAGCTTCTACTACAACCTGCCGTGGGGCTGGTGGAACTTCGCTTATAGCTACAGCCAAAGCGATTATCGCTCGGTCGGCCAGGCCAATACGTTTGATTTCAAACAAACCGGGGACAGTGCAAACCATCAACTGCGTGCCGAGCGGGTGGTCCATCGCGACGCGATGAGTAAAACCTCCCTCAACACCGGTCTGGCGCATATGCGTTCCAATAACTACGTAAGCGATTCACGACTGCGCAACAGCAGCCACCGTCTTAGCGAATTCCAGGTTGGCATCAACCACGGTCGACGTATCGCGAGTTCCTTCGTCAACCTCGATGTCGGTATGCAAAACGGTATCGGCGCCTTCGATGCCCAGGGGGAGCACAGCCCCGAGCGGGGCATGCCAGAGGCCCGCTACCGCAAATACACCGCGACCATCAGCTATTTACAGCCTTTCAAGCTGTGGGGTGAGTCCTTCAGCTTTACCAGTATGGCCACCGGTCAACGCAGTGAGGATGTGCTGTTTAGTCCACAACGCTTAAGCCTGGGCGGTACAGCCTCGGTACGGGGATACAAGGACCAGCAACTGTCCGGCGACAGCGGAGGTTACTGGCGCAATGACCTGCGCTGGTGGCGTCCGGTGACGTGGGGCTGGCTGCGCCCGGTATTTACCGATTACGGCACCAGCCTTGGCTACGACCAGGGCGTGATTCGCCACGGGCGTTACAACCGCGAGGTACATGGCCGGGTCTCCAGCAGTTCGCTGGAGTTGTTTGCCCGGGGCCGCAACCTCAGCACCAGCGTGACCTTTGCTCATTCCCTGGAACGACCGGATGTGTTCAGCGAGCGTGAAGCGCCGATCTACTTCCGTATGGATTTCTTTCTTTAATTCAACGCTTCGTTGTATCGAGAAACTGACATGGACGACCGTCACCTGGCCTTTTTGGCTCGCCAGCCCTCCGCGGCCCTGCAACCCCGAGAATCCTTCCTGGGCATGCCCAGGCGTGGCCTGGCCTTTATTCTGGCCAACGCGATGTTCTGGCAACCACTGCTGGTGCAGGCCGAAGGTATCGTCGTCAGCGGGCCAGGCACCAGTCTGCAAACAGCGGGTAATGGCGTCCCGATCATCAATATTGCAGCACCCAATGGCAGCGGGCTGTCGCATAACCAGTTCAATGATTACAACGTCGGTGCCAATGGCCTGATCCTCAACAACGCCACCGACCGCACCCAGTCGACACAACTGGGCGGCATCATCCTCGGCAACCCGAACCTGCATGGCAATGCTGCCAACATCATCCTCAACGAAGTCAGCGGCGGCAGCCCTAGCCAGCTGCGCGGCTATACCGAAGTGGCGGGGCAGTCGGCCAAGGTGATCGTGGCCAACCCCTACGGCATTACCTGTAATGGCTGCGGTTTTATCAACACTCCTAGCGTCACCCTGAGCACCGGCAAGCCCGTCCTGGATAACGGCCACCTGGATCGTTATCAGGTGGATGGCGGCGCCGTGACCATCGACGGTCAGGGCTTGAACGCGAGCAACGTTGACAGCTTCGAAATCATCACCCGCACAGCCAGAATCAATGCGCAGATCAATGCACGCAATTTGACCGTCATTGCCGGGCGTAATGACGTCAGTGCCCAGACTCTTGCCATCACCGCTCGGGTCGACGACGGCAGTGCAAAACCTGAATTGGCCATCGATTCATCTGTACTGGGCGGCATGTATGCAGGTGCTATCAAGCTGGTAGGTACGCAAGCGGGTGTCGGCGTGAAGCTGGACGGCACCCTGGCGGCCAGTGGTGGCGATATTGTGCTCGACGCCAATGGGCATTTGCGCATGGCCCAGGCCTCGGCAAGTGGGGCTATCAATGTCAAAGCGGCGAGCCTCGATGCCCAGGGCCCGGTCGATGCTGGCACTCGGCTTGATGTACAAACCACAACGGCACTGAACAACCAAATAAGCCTCGCCGCACGGGACAGCATTACCCTCAGCAGTGGTGGCCAGTTGACCAATAACGGCATCATCGAAGCCGGGGTCAACGCAGACAACACCCGCAATACCACAGGTGATATCAGCCTTTCAGCAGCCAATCTAAGCAATACCAATAGCATAGTTGCCAGTCGTGCCTTGACGGTGGCCGCCACACAAACGCTGGACAACCAAACGGGTACGTTAAGCGGCCCGAAAACATCGGTCACTGCCGGTCACCTCGATAACCGTGGGGGCCGCATCCTCGGCACTGACACACTCAACGTCAACGCTACCCGCCTGGACAACCGAGCCGATGGCTTGCTGCACAGCACTAACAGCGCAGACGTCACGGTACTGGCGGCTCTGGAAAACCAAAATGGCCGAGTGATTGGCCTCAACGACTTGAAACTCAACGCTGGTCAACTGACCAACGACAAGGGCCTGATCGCCAGCACCGAGCGGGCCAGCGTGACGGCCGGACACCTGAGCAACCGGTCGGGTGAACTATCGGCCAGCCAAACCCTTATCACTACCACGACCCTGGACAACCGCTCAGGCACGTTGTTGGGCAGCAACCTTAACGTGACGGCCAGCGGCGCAATCGATAATCGTCTCGGCATTTTTTCTGCTGTTGACTGGCTGACAGTTCAGGCCGCCAGCCTGGATAACAGTGGCCAAGGTTCTTTGTCCAGCCAGGTCGGCTTGACCGCATCCATCACCGGTCTGCTCGACAACCGCAACAAAGGCAATCTGGTCAGTCAGGGGGCTCAGCAGATCACGACTGGTCAGTTGTACAACTCCCAGGCAGGACTGATCTCCAGCAAAACAGGCCTGACGTTGCACAGCGATGCCCTGGTCAATCACGCAGGCCTGGTGATCGCTGATGGAGCACTGACCCTGAGGGGTGGCCGCGTTGATAACAGCCAAAAAGGCGTTATCAGCAGCAAGGCAGGTGCCCGTGTTGAGTTGGACCGTCTGGATAACACCGGCGGCAAACTGAGCAGCGAGGGTCTTTTGGCCCTCAATGCCAACCAGATCGAAAACGGCGCCGGGCGGATCAGTGCCAAGGGCGGTCTGCAGGTCACGGTTGGTGTCCTGAATCAACAAGGTGGTGAGCTGGTCAGCGAAGGTGCACTGGCACTCAAAACCACCACGCTGGACAACCGCAACGGCGGCCTGATCGCCGCTGATAAAGGCGTGGCCCTGCACGGCCAAACTCTGCTCAATCAGCGAGGCGAGATTTCCAGCCAGGCCAAGGTACTGCTGGCTGCTGATTTTCTGAATAACAGTGGCGGTAAAGTGATTGCCGACAGCGGCCTGAACCTGACGGTGCAACGGCTTCTCAATCAGAACAAAGGGCTGCTGGCAGGTCGCGAAGGGCTGGTATTGAACGGTGGCCAGCTGGATAACAGCTCGGGTGGACGCCTCACCAGCCAAAAAAATATTCAAGTCAATTTGACTGAGGATCTGCTTAACCATTTCCAGGGCGAACTTGTCAGCGAGGGAAACCTGAGAGTAAACGCTGCCAGTCTGGATAATGGCCAGGGCGGTATTCTCTCCGCAGCCAAGGCGTTGTCGGTCACCACTCGGGGCCTATTGAATAATCAGGCCGGCAAACTGCTGGCGGATGGTACGGCCAGCCTGTACAGCGGCGACCTTAACAACAGCCAGGGCGGTGTCATCAGTGCCAGAAACAGCATTGATATCCTCAGCGCGAACCTGGACAACAGTCAGCAAGGCAGTATTAAAAGTGACGCCGGGATCACCCTTGATGGCGGTCAACTGAACAACAGCCAGCAAGGTTCGATCTTCGCCAAGTCCACGGTTAACGCAACGCTGACCGGACTGGATCAACACGATCGGGGCGAACTGGTCAGCAACACGGGCATCAATCTGAACCTCAATCATGGGGTTTTGATCAACCGCAACCGAGGATTGATTGCGACACCAGGGCAGTTGCTGCTAAGCAACTTGGGCGTGGTCGACAACAGCCAGGGCGGCGAGATTTCCAGCACGCAGTCATTTGTGCTGGCGGCAGATTCGCTGAACAACCGAGGCGGCAAGGTCATCAGTGCCGATAGCCTTCAACTGCACGTGGCCCATGCACTGGATAACAGTGTCAAAGGGGTGCTGTCGGCGCAGAACGTATTACAAGTGGCGACCGCCAGCCTGGACAACCGGTCCGGTGGGGCGCTCGCCAGTCATGGCGACCTCAACCTCAAGGTTGAGGGGGTTCTGGACAATCGCAACCAAGGCATGATCACGGCCGCGACCACACTTGAAGTGGCCTCCGGGTCATTGAACAACAGCGACAAGGGGCGACTCTTCGCCGGTGCCCACCTGACCCTCAACACGGGAGCGCTGGACAATCGCCAGGGCGGCAGTTTAGCCAGCGATGGCTCCATGATTGTCACGGCTGGCAACGTGGATAACCGTGAAGGGGTAATCGGCAGCCAGCGGGCGTTGAATCTGACCACCGCTGACCTTGAAAACAGCGCAGGCCTGATCAACAGCCAAGGCGATCTTGCTTTAGCGGGTCAACACGTGACCTCAAGCCAGGGCGGGGAAATCTCGGCCAAGGGCGACCTGGAACTCACCGTTCAACAGTTGATTCAGCGCCAGGGTCGCCTGGTCGGCGAGCGTGCCGTGGCCATTGACCTGCAAGGCGGGGATCTGGACAACAGGGGTGGTTTGATCAGGGCCAACGGCCCGCTGACCTTTGCACGTCTGGTCGCCCTGACCAACCGTGAACACGGGGAAATCTCCAGTCAGAACGCATTCACCCTGGGGGCGAAACACATCGATAACGGTGATCGCGGCGTCATCCTCAGCACCGACCAATTGCGCCTTGAGGCTGGGCATGTGGTCAACTCCGACCACGGCTTGATCTCCGGCTGGAATGGCCTGAAGGTGATTGGCGACAGCTTGGACAACAGCGTCCAAGGCACCCTGTCGAGCAAGGACGGCACCCTGCAGGTTGTCCTCACAGATGCTTTGGATAACCACGACGCGGGCGCGCTGGTCAGCCAGGGCAAGCAACATGTCAGTGCCGCGAGTCTGAATAACAACCAGGGCATTATTTCGGGCCAGGATGACCTAACGCTCAGCATCGCGGGTGGTCTGGACAACAGTAATGACGGTTTGATTTCGTCCGCAAGAGATCTGGATTTCAACCACGTGCGGACTGAGCTGAGCAACCGTAACGGCAAAGTCAACGCTGCCAATATCACCCTCACAGGTCGGAGCGTGGACAACAGCGCTGGGCAACTGATCAGCCAGGGAACCCTCAAAGGCACCTTGAGCGGTGCATTGATCAACGCCAATAACGCGCGCTTGGCCAGTGGTGCGGCCCTGCTGCTCAATGCGGCCAGTCTGGATAACCGTGGCGGTCAACTGGCCAGCCAGGATCAGCTTGATCTGACTCTCACCAACGGTGATCTGGACAACCGCGACCAAGGCACCCTGGCCAGCCAGAAAGACCTGGTTATCAAACTGTTGGCTGGTGATGTACACAACCAGCAGGCCGGTTTGATCTTCAGTCAAAAAGGTCGACTCGACCTGGCTGCCCGCGCCCTCAACAACCAGCAAGGCACGCTGCAAAGCCAGGCCGATAATAGTCTGCACCTTGGTGATGCCTTGAATAACCAGGGCGGCAAGGTCGACAGCCTGAGCGCCAATGTGAACCTTGAAGCGGCCAGTATCGCCAACGATGCAGGCGGTGTGCTCAACAGCAACAAGGGCTGGATAAAACTGGTCACCGGCTTGTTCGACAACAGCGGTGGGATCACCCAGGCGCAATCCCTGGATATCGACGCCACAGGCGGACTGCTCAATCAGATGGGGCACTTATCTGCACTGGGCGGCGAAAACCGCATTGTTAGCAGTACGTTCAATAATCAGGGCGGTGGTATCTATGCCGATACCCGGCTCAAAGTCACGGCTGAGCACTTCGACAACCAAGGGACAACTGAAGGAAACGGAGGAAAAGTCGGTGCGAAGGACATCGAGTTTAGTCTTGCGGGATCTTTGAGCAATAGTTTCGGCTTGATCGAAAGCGATGAAACGCTGCGTCTAGCCGCGCGTGATATCAGCAACGTAAACGGCACCTTGCGGGCCATGGGGCGCACGGGCACCTCGTACATCAGCGCCTCGGGCCAGCTGGATAATCGTTTTGGTGTGCTCGAAAGCACCAACCCATACCTCAACCTGCAAGCATCCGCGCTGGACAACAACGGTGGTCGCGTCCTGCACAGCGGCAGCGGTAAATTTGACCTGGCTTCAGATCAAGTCACCCGCGCGGGCGGCAGCTTCGTGACCAATGGCCAGCTGGATATCAAGGCGGCGAGCTGGACCAACAGCAGTGTCATCCAGGCCGGTCGCCTGAACCTTGATATCGGTCAGTTCACTCAGACAGCCAGCGGTCAGTTGCTGGGCTCGCAACGTTTGAGCGGCAAAGGTGACACCTGGATCAACGAAGGTCTCCTGGCCAGTGACGGTAGCCTTGAGCTGACCCTTACCGGTGACTACAGCGGCAACGGTCGCATCAGCAGTCTGGGCGACATGCACCTTGCCAGCTCCAGCATGAACCTGGGCGACACCGCCCGGATTGCCAGTGGCGCCACTACCCACATCAACAGCACGACCTTGAACAACCATGGCCGCCTGACATCGGCAGGCGACCTGACGGTCAACGCCAGTAAATTGAACAACTACGGCACCCTGGGTGGTGCCGAAAAGGTGCGGTTGAACGCTGCTCACCTGGGCAACGACCAAGGCCTGATTTTCAGCGGCAACGACATGACGGTGCGGGTCAATGACTTCAGCAACCGCTTCGGCGATGTCTACAGCCTGGGTGACCTGGACATCGCACGGGACGACACGAACGGCCGCAGTGCCCTGATCGAAAATATCTCAGGCACCCTGGAAAGCATCGGCGATATGCGTCTGCTGGCAGGCAGCCTGAGTAACCGCCGCGATCAATTCAGTACAGAAAAGAAACTGGTATCGGGCAACATCAACGTCTACTCCAACGATTTCTGCAAGGGTAAAGGCTGCTCGCTCAGTTTCACCTCGGTAGAGCGCTATGAAGATGTGATAACCGGCAGTTCGGCCTCGGCGTTTATTAACGCAGGGGGGGATCTGACAGTGGGCAGTCAAACCTTCGACAACCTCTACAGCTCGGTCTCGGCGGCAAAAAACATCCTTATCAACACTGATGTCCTGAACAACACCGGTGCTGCGGGAGGGGAGGTGCGCCATCTGAATTCGGCGATGTATACCCGTGATCGTGGTTTCTACAACACCTTCATCAGCCGCCGTGACCAATTCAACCAGTACAACAACCCAACTTCGGCAAACTACCGCCCGGGTGACATGACCGTAGCTCAGGTCATGGCCGGTATCGGCAACTTTATCGAGACCAGCACCTATGTCGTACCGACCTCGGGGAGTGTTATTGCCCAGGCGGTTATCCAGGCGGCAGGCTCCGTCGCGGTCAATGCCGCGCAACAACTCAACAACAGCGTCATCCGCCCGAACGCCACGGATATCAACAATCCCGAGCGAAACCACAACACCAGTTCCGATGTATTTGCCTCGACTGTGAAGCCAGCGATCACCGCGCAACTGCCACCCGATCTGGCACAACAGCAAGTCAATCCGGTGACCTTGCCGGGATTTAGCCTCCCCACCGGGCAAAACGGCTTGTTTCGGCTAAGTGGTCAGCAAGCCACTGATGACGCTGCGAACAATGCTCCCAAAGGTGGCGGCGATTTCAGCGTCACAGGCCGCCAAATTGCCGCGCAAGACCGCGAAAAAACACTGGGCTACAACGCTGCCCAGGAACGGGGTTTTACCCTCGATACACCGCCGGTAACAGCCACGGTGAATGGTCAGGGGCCGTTGGTTCTGGAGACCAATACGCACAGCGTCACTCGGGTGCAAGGCCTGCCTGAAACCCCTGCGGCGGATAATAGCCACAAGTATCTGATCGAAACCAACCCGGCACTTACCGACCTCAAGCAGTTCATGAGTTCCGACTACCTGCTCGACAAGCTGGGTATGACTCCGGACGCAACCCATCGTCGTCTGGGCGATGGGCTTTATGAGCAACGGCTGATTCGTGAAGCGGTAGTTGCCCGCACCGGTCAGCGTTACATCGAGGGGATTACCAGCGACGATGCGCTGTTCCGCTACCTGATGGACAACGCCATTTCATACAAGGACACGCTGAAGCTTCAACTTGGCGTTTCCCTGACCGCCGAACAAGTGGCGGCACTGACCCACGATATTGTGTGGATGGAAGAGGCTCAGGTTAACGGCCAAAAAGTCCTGACCCCGGTGCTTTACCTGGCCCAGGCCAACAACCGCCTGGCCCCTAACGGCGCGCTGATCCAGGGCCAGGATGTCAGCCTGATCTCCGGTACTGACCTGCACAACAGCGGCACATTGCGGGCCACGCACAACTTGAACATGGTGGCCAACACCCTCGACAACAGCGGCCTGATGCAGGCCGGCAACCGTCTGGACATGCTCGCCACCGACGCCATCAGCAACAGCCGTGGCGGGGTGATTGCGGGGCGCGAAATCGATGCAACCGCGCTGACCGGCGACATTCTCAACGAACGCACCGTCACCACCTTCAAGCGTGAAGGCGATGGCTATCAGTTGCGCAATGACGTGGTGAGCAACGCCTCCCGCTTTGAAGCCACGGACACCCTCAAACTCAACGCTGGGCGCGATATCGCGAGCATCGGCAGCACCCTCAAAACCGGTGCCGATGCGTCCATTGTCGCCGGGCGCGACGTGGTAATTGCCAGCAGGGCTGAAGAAGACAGCTACGACTACCAGCGCCGGCGCAGCAGCGGCACCGAACAAACTATCCAACAACACGCCTCGGCAGTGGATATCGGTGGTGACTTGAGCATCGATGCTCGGCGGGATATCGCCGTAATCGCCAGCACCGTCAGTGCTGCTAAAGACTTGAGCGTCACAGCCGGGGAAAGCTTGACCCTGGCCGCTGCTGCCAACGAAAACCATGATTACGCCAAAGAGAAAAAAGGCAAAACCAAGACCAACACCCAGTCGGACCAGGTGACCCAGCAGTCTGCCGAACTGAGCGCCGGTGGCGACCTGCTAGCTATTGCGGGAACAGACCTGACGCTGATGGCGAGCAAGATCAGTGCAGGCAACGAGGCCTATCTTCATGCTGATAACGAGTTGAGCCTGTTGGCTGCGCAGGACAGCAACTACTCGTTTTATGACATGAAAAAGAAGGGCGGTTGGGGGAGTAAGAAAACCAAGCGAGATGAAGTTACCGACATCAAAAACATCGGTAGCGAAATCAAGACCGGTGGTGACCTGACCCTAAGCAGTGGCGGTGATCAGCTTTATCAAGGGGCCAGGCTCAACAGCGGTAACGATATCGCGATCGATAGCGATGGGACGGTTACTTTTGAGGCGGTTAAAGACTTGCATCAGGAGAGTCACGAAAAGAGTAACAACAATGCATTTTGGGTTTCATCCAAAGGCCAGGGCAACACCGACGAAACCTTACGTCAGACCCAGATGATTGCCGAAGGCAGCATTGCGATCAAAGCTGTTGATGGCCTGAAGATCGATATCAGACAGGTTGACCAACAATCGGTCAGCCAGTCCATCGACGCGATGGTCGAGGCTGACCCTCAACTGGCCTGGCTCAAGGATGCAGAAAAACGTGGCGATGTGGATTGGCGTCAGGTCAAGGAAATCCACGACAGCTTCAAATACAGCCACTCGGGGCTGGGTCCGGCTTCGCAGATCATTATCGCTATTGTGATGGCGGCCGTGATTGGGCCTATGGCGATGGGAGCCATGGCCGGTGCGACAGGGGCTGCGGTTGCCGCCGGAACAATGACGGCGGGCACCGCGGCTGGGCTGTCAGCGGCTGCAGGAGCAGTGACCGCAGGCGCGGCAACGAATGCCACCGTTAGTACCGTCAATAATCGCGGAAATCTTGGTGCGGTGATCAAGGACGTCACGTCATCCGATGCGATGAAGGGCTATGCGATATCAGGTGTTACCGCTGGTGTGACGGCTGGCTATTTTGACGACTTGACGGCAAGCAAAACCAATACGGGCACAGGCAAGGTCAATGTCCCCCTCAACACCTGGAAAGGCGCTGGGCAATTTGCAGCCAACCAGACGCTGCAAAATGGCACCTCCCTGGCCTTGAGCAAGGCCTTGGGGCAGGGTGGCAACGTCAGCGATGCCTTGAAAAGTGCGCTATTCAACACCTTGGCGGCGGCCAGTTTCAACGCTGTTGGCGATTACACCCAGGGTGTGTTTGCCGATGGCTCAGGGCCAAAGGTCGCAATTCAGGCCATGGTCGGAGGTTTGCTGGCAGAAGCCACGGGCGGAGACTTTAAAACCGGTGCCTTGGCAGCAGGTGCCAACGAGGTGTTGGTTGGTCACTTGAATGACTTGGTCAATGGTGATGAAAAACTGCTGACCATGAGTTCGCAGATCGTTGGTGTGCTGGCGGCTGCCGCTCAACATGATGTGGACGCCAGCAAGCTGGAGAAAGGCAAATGGATTGCGCAGAACCTGACGCAGTACAACTTCCTTAACCATCTGCCGCCTGGCTTGGTTGAGTATGGACAAGCGGCAACTACCCTCGCAGCAGATATGCAAAGCAAGGGCGCTACGGGTGATGAAATAGCTCAGGCGCAACTGGAGTTGGCCCGAGGGCAAGGGTTTGATGGTGTCCAACCGGCTAGTGAGTTAGTTGAGGCTTGGGGCATGTTTATGGCCGGCGAGCTCACAGGGGCGGCTCTCGCGGGTATATTGTGGCGCCTCGGGTCTTGGGGGGTAAAAGGCGCTGAAATAACTACGCTAGCGAACAAACCTTTAGGTCTTGGTTCGACGGGTAGGTCTGCACCTGCTAACTTGAGTGAAAAGCTTGCAATGGAGCAGGCTATTTCGAACCCTGCTGCTGGTCGCCCACTGACTGTCCCAATGACTGATCCCCGATGGCCGGCAAATGATGGTTGGGTGAAATCGGCCCAAAATATAAATGGAATCGAAATTCACTATGTAAGAAACTCCATAACTGGAGCCATTGATGATTTCAAATTTAAGTGAGTAAAACTATGCTTGCCTTATGTCAGGCTAATCTCGGTAGTGCTATTCCAGCCAAGGAGCGCTATTTGGGTGAGGTTGATCAAACTGACTACTCCCCTTTAAGTATTGGTGGGAGTTATGTGGTGTATGGTCTGCTGTGTGTTTTTGAACGAGTGGATTTTTTAGTTCGAGTGCCTGAGCAACCACCTTTCTGGGCTCCGAGCAGTCTGTTTCAGTTGGTTGATGCTAGAATTCCAGCCGGCTGGCAGCTTTGTATTACGCAAACGCGCCCTGATTATAAGTGTCTTTTTGAAGCTTTTAAAATTAGCCATGTTATAGGCTATCCGCTACTGGTTAATGAGTATGAGCATTATATAGGGGTTGTTGAACGGGACCCAGTGGAAGTACTGCGATTCCTGGAAGAAGTGGAGCGCATAGCAGAACCATGGGGTTAGGGTATGGTCAGCATATAATTGGTGGTTTGGGAGGTGGAGATGTCCTCCTAGTTTGTGCTGATTAAAACTCAAATGGTGTGAAAGTAACTGGGGCCTATCTAATAACTGTTAACTTCGTTTGTGCTGCCCTCAGCGGAGCGGTATTGAAAGGCGTTTTTTCTCGTGCGACAGCTATTCAAGACTATCTATTTTAATAGTGCTGACTACGAGACCCAGCACAAAGCTTTCAGCCAAGGCAGGTTCTTAGCCTTTGAGAGTTAACTTAGGGAACACCAAGAGCCCAACCCGAGCTCTTGCGTGACTCCCATTAATTGCATGCGTTGCGTCAGGCTGGTAGTGATTTCCCAGCGCGGCCCTCCCTTAAACCCCTTTGGTATTCGGCAGCAAGATGGTCAATACCCCCAGCAGCGGCAGGTAGGAACAGAGTCCATACACATACTCGATGCCCTGGATGTCCGCCAGATGCCCCAGCAACGCGGCGCCAATCCCGCCAAAACCGAACATCAAGCCGAAGAACACACCGGCAATCATGCCGACGTTACCGGGTACCAGTTCCTGGGCATAGACGACGATGGCAGAGAACGCCGACGCCAGAATAAATCCAATAACCATGCTCAATACGCCTGTCCAGAACAGGTCCACATAAGGCAAGGCCAGTGTAAAAGGGGCTGCCCCCAGGATCGAGAACCAGATGACTTTTTTGCGCCCGATCCTGTCGCCAATCGGGCCACCAAAGAAGGTACCTGCTGCCACTGAGCCGAGGAACAAGAACAGGTAAAGTTGAGAGCTGGCCACTGACAGGTGAAATTTCTCGATAAGGTAGAACGTGAAATAACTGGTAAAGCTGGTCATGTAGAAGTATTTGGAGAACACCAGCATTGCGAGCACCACCAGTGCAAACGTTACTCGTCCCTTGGACAGGCCGTGGCTCGCCTGGCTGCCCTGTTTAAGCTTGAACAGGGCCAGGTGGTTGCGATACCAGCGGCTCAAGCCGTACAGCACGAAGATGGCGAAGGCGGCAAACAGGCCAAACCAGGCGACATGCCCCTGGCCATAAGGGATCACGATGGCCGCAGCCAGCAGCGGGCCGAATGCGCTACCGGCGTTGCCGCCGACCTGGAAGGTTGACTGGGCCAGGCCATAGCGCCCGCCTGACGCCAGTCGCGCCACACGGGAGGCCTCGGGGTGGAAGGTCGATGAGCCGATGCCGACAAGGGCGGAGGCCACCAGGATCGACGCAAAGCTGGCGGCAAAGGCCAGCAGCAGGATGCCGATCAAGGTGCACACCATGCCCGCCGGCAGCAGCCAGGGTTTGGGGTGGCGATCGGTGTGATAACCCACCCAGGGCTGCAGCAGGGAGGCTGTCAGCTGGAAGGTCAAGGTAATCAGCCCCACCTGGGTAAAGCTGAGCCCATAGTTGGCCTTGAGCATGGGATAGATCGAGGGAAGCACGGCCTGGATCAGGTCGTTGATCAAATGTGCCAGCGCGCAGGCGCCGATCACCTTCATGACCAGCGGGCTCGCTTGTTGGGCCACTGAGGCTGACGCAGACGCAGAGGCCGGGGATGCGGTTGTTGTAGACATGGCAAATCTTCCGGGGCGATAGGGGTGCGAGCTCAATGCTCGACGCTATCCTAGAATTCGCCTGCATGCCTGTCTCGCTGTATAAGGGAGCAAACCATCGCAAAAGGGGCGTCGCGATCAAACCACTCAATGATTTTTTGCTGGAGATCGATCGGAGCAACTGGACGGTGATCGGCAGCGCGACCGATTATCCTCAGGACTGGATCATCCCGGCCCATACTCATGAGAAGCATCAACTGCTGTATGCCATTGCAGGTGTCATGGTGGTTTACAGCGAGTCGAGCCAGTGGACCGTTCCCTCCAATCGGGGGGTGTGGATGCCCAGCGGCAGGGTTCATTCGATCCGCTGTGTGGGGCCGCTGAAAATGCGCAGTGTGTTTGTGCGACCCGATGCACTTGTGGACCTGCCTGCCGAGATAAGGGCCGTGAGCATCTCGCCGCTGTTGAGCGAGTTGATCAAGGTTGCCGTGGGCCTGAAGCTGCCATATACCGCGCACACCCGCGAAGGTCGGGTGATGCAGCTGATTCTGGACGAGTTGGCTCTACTGCCCGCATTACCCTTGCATCTGCCCCGGCCAGCCGATCATCGCATCAACGATATTTGCCTCAGGTTGCAAAAAAATCCCGCCGACAGTTCGACGCTGGCTGACTGGAGTACCCATCTGGGCCTCGACGAAAAAACCATCCAGCGCCTGTTTCGCAAGGAGACCGGCATGACCTTCGGCCAGTGGCGCCAGCAGGCGCGTTTGCTGCTGGCGGTTGAGCGCATGGCGGTGGGGGAGAAGATTATCGATGTGGCGTTTTCACTGGGGTATGAAAGTCCGAGTGCGTTCACCAACATGTTCAAAAAGC
Organism: Pseudomonas sp. FSL R10-0056; assembly: GCF_009600105.1. Lineage (NCBI taxonomy): Bacteria > Pseudomonadati > Pseudomonadota > Gammaproteobacteria > Pseudomonadales > Pseudomonadaceae > Pseudomonas > Pseudomonas sp. FSL R10-0056. The sequence continues at coordinate 57,473 of NZ_WIWL01000142.1, read as the reverse complement.
AGTTCGGCAAAACCCCCAGCCATTTTTTCAAATAGTCTTTCGCTCGCTTCTAAGAACCGCTACACACCTTGGCAGCAACCGGGTCGTCGGGGATAAACGAGTCCTTGGCTGAGGGTTTAAGCACCACGTAGCCGCGGCGCCAGGGCTGGTCATCGACCATGCTCCAGCGATGCCCCGTACCGGTGTTGTCTTCGGCGATCAGCACTTCGCCCGGATGCAGGGTGAATTTCTCGCCATTGCGGGTCGCGAATGCCAGCGTGCCCGACAACGTGATGACGTACTGCGGCTCCGGGTCGTTGTGCCAGTCATAGGAAGCATGCGCCGGGCTTTGCTTGAAATGGATGGCGGTCACGTCGTTGCGCATGTTCTGGTCGATACGGCCTTGCAGAACATGGGAGGCGTTGTCCGCACCCGTACACAATTTGTAGGCCTTGATGGTGTCGGTAGTGGAGGTGGCGGCCTGGGCACCGCTCAGGGTCGCCAGAGTAATGGCTACCGCCGCCGCCGTGCGCAGGCCCAGGCGGTGGATTGCAATGCGCTGCGGTGCGCGAGTGTGCTTATGCATGGAGCAGGGTTCCCTTGTGCTGAATTGACGTGACAGGCAGTCATGTTCTGCGGGGGAGCGGCTCTGGACAATTAACAATTTGTTTATGGGTTATAAAAGCCCGACTGATCGAGACGGACTTTTGGTGAGCGCTGATGGGGTTGGTTGCCCGCTCATGCCATTGCCAGCATTCAGCGTTACTGCAAATGTGCCTTGAGTTCTTGCGAGGCTTGCAACATGGCAGAGCGCACTGCAGGCACCTGGCTGACCACGTTCAAAAGACCAAAGTCGTGAATCATGCCGTTATAGCGAACCGCAGTGACCGGTACTCCTGCCTGATCCAGCTTGCGGGCGTAGGCTTCGCCTTCGTCACGCAGTACATCGGCACTGGCGGTTTGTACCAGTGCAGGTGGCAGCCCCTTCAACTGATCCACCGATGCGCGAAGTGGCGAGGCGTAGAGGTCGGCACGTTGCTTGGGGTCGGTGGTGTAGTTGTCCCAGAACCACTTCATCATGTTGCGGGTGAGAAAGTGGCCCTCGGCAAATTGCTTGTAGGATCCGGTATCAAAGTTGGCATCAGTCACTGGCCATAGCAGCACTTGGTATCTGATCGCCGGTGTGCCTTTGTCTTTGGCCATCAGGCTGACCACAGCGGCCATATTGCCGCCCACGCTGTTGCCTGCAACGGCCAGGCGTTTGCCGTCTACATTGATTTCGCTGCCGTGCTCGGCCACCCACTGGGTTGCCGCGTAGGCCTGGTTGATGGCTGTCGGGTACCTGGCTTCGGGGGAGGGGGTGTAGTCAACATACACCGCCACTGCCCCGGAACCCGCGACCAGGTCACGTATCAGGCGCTCGTGGGTCGGGTAGTCTCCCAGCACCCAGCCGCCGCCGTGGAAGTACATGAACACGGGCAAGATGCCTTTCACGCCTGCCGGGCGCACGATGGTCAGGTTGATATCCTGACCCTCGACGGAAATGGTCTTTTGGCTGATATCGGCTTTGGGCAGGGTCAGCTCGACCCCCGACTGGGCACCCGCCAGCACCGCACGCGCATTTTCAGGCGAGAGCTTCTCGATGGGTGTACCGCCACTGGAATTCAATGCATTAAGGAAGTTCCGGGTGTTGTGTTCAATACCGGTGTCAGTTGCTGCGAACGCGCTGCCTATAGATACAGCGAGGATTGACCCCGCCAGGATTTTAACAAGAGTGCTCATGTTTTTATCTTCATCGCAGTGGGTTGAGCGTACACGTACGGGTGTACATCGCAATTGCCTAAATGGGCGACGAAGTTATGCTCAAGCTGGCTGAAAGCGTCAACTTCCAGACTGTTAGAGGATTTGTAGTCGGAAAAACCAGCGGCTCATTCTGTATTTGTTTTTCACGACAGTTGTTTGATGAGCGTTTACAAGTTGCCCGGGTTTTATCTGGCGAGCGCAGGCCAACTCATTACCGTTAAGGGTGGCAATGAGCTGAAAGCCGCGCCTGCGCAATAATCAGCCCTTGGCCACCCCCACCCGCCACTGCGAAGGGGGCACCAGGCCGTTGACCAGGTAGTTGCCGACAATGCGTGACTTGTAGACCCGGGGATTGTGGTTGGCCAGGGTGCGGGCGTTGCGCCACAGGCGGTCCAGTGCCTTGTTGCTGGCGGTGGCACTGGCGCCCAGGGCATCGAACAGCGCCGTAGTCGCGGCCAGGGTGGCGTCTACCACGGGGTTGACCGCCAGGCACACTTCCAGTTCGGCCAGTGCCACCTGCGGGTCTTCATGGGTCAGCGGCTGCTCACTGGCAATGGTGTATTGCGCGGTGCTTTCCAGGCGCTGCGCCGCGTACCGGGCAATGGCCTGTGCTGCATAGGCCTGGCTGGCCACCTCGCCAATCACTTGCAGCAATTGCACGTCCTGCGCGGCGCTGTCGGCATTGCCCGTAGAGAAGGTTCTGGAGCGGCTGTGCAGTTCGTCGGCACCACTCAAGGCGGCGCGGCGGGCGATGCCGGCCAGGGTGCTCAGGTGGTAGATCTGGAAGAACGATTGGCCATAGGCAAAACGCTGGTCGGTGGCGCGGGGTTCATCGTTCACTCGCACGTTGTCGAAGATGCAGGTGCCGCTGGCAGTCAGGCGCTGACCAAAGCCGTTCCAGTCATCAATGATTTGTACGCCGGGGGCCTTGAGATCGACCACTACGCTGTACAACGTGCCATCGTCACCGGTGCCGATGGTGTTGATCAGGTCACTGTAAAGGGCGCCGGTGGTGTAGAACTTTTTCCCGCTGATACGCAGCGAGCCGTCTTCAGCCCGGTGGATGCGGGTTTCGAATTCGCCACGGGTCTGCGTGCCCACCTCGGTACTGCCCGGCGACAGTAAAACGCCCTGGCTGAGTGTGTCCAGCCAGCGGGCCTGCCAGTCGAGATTTTTCGAGACCAGCACTTCTTCGCAGAACCCAAAATGCCCGCGCAAGGCCTGGGTGATGTTGGAGTCGGCTGCGGACAATTCGGTCAACAGGGCGAGCAACTCAACCAGCGTGGCGTCCTGACCGCCATAGCTGGTCGGCAGACGCCAGCGCGGCAAGCCCAGGGCGTTCAGTTGCTGGATCACCTTGCCCAGGTGGCTGCGCGAACCATCAGCTTCGGCGGCTTGTGCGCCGATTTGGGCAAACAGCGGGCGAAAGGGAGCGGCCAGTTGTTCGTAACGGGCGCTTGGGGCGCTGCCCCAGATATCAAGTTGTGGATTAGGCATGCAGTCTGACCTTGCCGGGCCTGCGCTCAAAGGCGCGCTGGCGCTGAAATGAGTGAAGTAAATACGGTTAGGCCCAGTGGTCTGGTGAAGCCACCCTAATACTAGATTGGTCAAATGCTTAATACCAAAAACAGCTAACCAAATACCCGGACAGGGTTCTATGGATATGCCTTAAAAGTATTGGTTGCTTATGTCTTTATTGCGCTAGCTTCTAAAAACGCCACGCTTGGCGACTCAAAAAGCCTCTTTTCTCAAAGCCAGACTGCATGCCTACAGATGGTTGATTCAGCTGTTAACTCTGTAGGAATCCTTAATGACAACACGTCAAAAATTGCTCGGCCTGTTGGGTCTGGCCTCTCTGGTGCTGCATGGCACTCCCGCCTGCGCCGCTACCCCGCAGACCCTGGTGGTGGGCGATCAGTTCTTCTCCAACCGCATTGTTCTCGAACTCTCGGGTGAGCTTAAAGATTTGCCCTATACCATCGATTTCAAGCGCTTCAATACCGGTTCGCCGGTAGCCTCGGCCGTCGCCAGCGGCGCCCTGGATATTGGCGTGGTAGGCGATACCCCGGTGATCAGCCTGGCGGCCAACGGTGCCCCGGTCAAAGTCGTGGCCAGCACCCAGACCAGCCTTAACGGTGTCGGCATTGTGGCCCGCCCGGGCATCCATTCGGTGGCTGACCTCAAAGGCAAGACCGTGGCGATCTGGAACGGCTCCTGGAGTCAGCAGATGATGTTCAAGGCCCTGGATGAAGCAGGCGTGCCACGTGACAGCGTGAACTACAAGTTCCTGTTGCCGGCGGAAGCCAGCATGGCCTTGAGCCAGGGCGATATCGATGCCTTCGGCACGTGGGAACCCTATGTGTCGCTGCAGGAAAAAGAAGGCAGCACCCTGATCCGCAACGCCAAGGGGCTGATGAGCGCACCGACTTATGTGGTTGCCTATGAGCCGGTGCTGGCGCAAAAGGGCGAGATCATCAAGGACTTTGTTGCGCGCCTGACCCGCGCCCGGGAGTGGAGCCAAAGCCATGTTGATGAATACGCTGCCGCCTGGTCCAAGGCCAACCAGTCCTCCCCGGAAATCGCCAAGGCCTGGTTCAAGCGTGACGCCATTACCGTGTTGCCGATCTCGCCCACCATTGTCAGCGAAGCCCAGGCCACTTCTGACTTTCTATACGACGCCAAACTGCTGAAAAAGCCGTACGACGTCACTCCCATGTTTGACCGCGCACTCTGACAACCAAGGAAAACCTTATGGCCAAGCAAATGGCACTGGCGGGGTTTATGCTTTCGGGCCCCGTGGTACATAGCCACGCGGTGTGGCGTCACCCGCAAACCCATAGCCACTTTCTCGACCCCGACTACTACATCGAAATAGCCAAGACCCTGGAAGAGGGTTGTTTTGACCTGTTGTTTTTCGCTGATCGCCTGGCGGTCGGCGATCAGGCCGGGCAATCCCGGGCGCGTTCCTTCGAGTTGGGTGCGCAGGATGCGGCGCGGCTCGATCCGCTACCGATTCTCAGCTTGCTGGCCGGTCACACCAAGCATATTGGCCTGGGGCTGACACGCTCTACCACCTACTACCAACCGCCCCATGTGGCGCGGGCCATCGCCTCCCTGGACCATATCTCCAGAGGTCGCAGCGCCTGGAATATCGTGACCTCGATGAACGACAGCGAAGCGCGTCTGTTCGGCCATGCCCAGCACCTGGCCCACGATCAGCGCTACGCCCGCGCCGATGAGTTTGTCGAACTGGTGCTCAAACTGTGGAACAGCTGGCAGCCGGATGCGCTGGTGCTGGACAAGGTGCGCGGCATCCTCGCCGACCCGAGCAAGATCGATGCCTTCAAGCACAGCGGCACCTACTTCGACTGCGAAGGCCCGCTCAATATTCCGCGAGTGCCACAGGGCCAGCCGGTGCTGATCCAGGCCGGAGCCTCGGGGCGGGGTCGCCAGTTTGGTTCACGCTGGGCTGAAGTGATTTTCAGCATCAACAGCCGGGTAGAGCGCATGCTCGAATTCCGCCAGGATATCCACCAGCAAATGCGCGCCATTGGCCGCAACCCGGATGACTGCAAAATCCTCACGGCGGTCATGCCATTTATTGGCGGCACTGAAGCTGAAGCGATCAAAAAGCGCGATGAGCACAATGCATTGGCCAACCCTGAACTGGGGGTTATCACCCTGTCGACTCAGTCCAATTTCGACTTTACCCAATTCCCGCTGGACACCCGCCTGCTGGATATCGCCCGGCACTCGGCCACCCCCGACGTGATTGCGCAAAAACTGCGTCTGGAACGTGACATCACCCTTGGCGAATACGGCGCGATCATGGCCGCCAGTATCCGCGTGCCGCAATTGGCGGGGACCGCAGAGAGCGTGGCGCAGCAATTGATCGACTGGCTGGAGTTGGGTGCCTGCGACGGTTATGTGGTGTCGCCTGCCTACCTGCCCGGCACTTTCACCGAGTTCACCGAATCGGTGGTGCCGATCCTGCAACGCCGCGGTTACCTGCGCAGCGCCTATGAGCATCCGACCTTGCGTGGGCATCTGGGGTTGAAAAGTTTCAATTGAAACCGGAGTGCGAAGGGTTCACTCCTGAACCCCTCGCCAATGACGGATTGCTCGATAGCCCCCTGAGGCCGGTTCCTTTTCAGAATATTCAATGGGTAGCTGACAATCACCCGATGCTCGTCGCAGACTCGCTCCGCTCAACAGCGGCTACAGGTGCTTGGCAGTTGTGCAAGGACTGTAAAGTTGGGTAAATCTTGGCTTCGAGCCTTGCTCGCACTGGTATAAGGGCGGCGTTTTTTTCCTGTTGAAAATGAGCGTTCGGTCATGAAATTGAAGTCTGTTGTTAAAGCGATGGTTGTAGCGGTGGCGGTATCGGCCTTGTCAGGCTGCTGGATGTTTATGCCGCCAGGCGGCGGTGGCGGGGGCGGTGGTGGCGGTCATGGTGGCGGTGGTCAGCACGGTGGTCAGCGCTGATCGGGTGAGTCGCTTTATTGTGGGCGCTGGCATTACAACTCCAGCTTGTAGCCCACGCCATACAACGACTGGATCGGGTCGTGCCCGGGGCTGGCCTGGGCCAGTTTGCGCCGCAGGTTGCGGATATGGCTGTCCACCGTGCGGTCAGTGACCACGCGATGGTCGGAGTAGAGTTTGTCCAGCAACTGGTCACGGGAAAATACCCGCCCCGGGGCGCGGGCGAAAGTGTTGAGCAGGCGCAGTTCAACCGGGGTCAGGTCCAGCGCCACGCCATCGAACGAGGCGCGATACTGCGCTTCGTCGATCTGCAGGCGGGCCCGGGCCACCTGCTCGAACTGCGGGCTGCGGCGCAGGATGGCCTTGACCCGGGCCACCACTTCACGCGGGCTGAACGGCTTGCAGATATAGTCGTCAGCGCCCAGATCCAGCCCCAGCAGGCGGTCCACTTCTTCTACCCGAGCGGTGATCATGATGACCGGTATTGCGCTGAAATCCCGCAGCTCCTTGCAGATTTCCAGGCCGTCGCGACCGGGCAGCATCAGGTCCAGCAGGATCAGCCGCGGCCCATGGCTGCGCACCCACGGCACCACGTCCAGGCCATTGTCCAGGCAATGCACGGCGTACCCGGCGAGGGTCAGGTAGTCATGCATCAATGCGGCCAGTTTAGGCTCATCTTCAACGATCAGAATCGTGTCCATGCTTTACACCTTGCGTGGCAAGCGCAGGCTCAGCCAGAGGCCGCCCAGGGGTGAGTGGTCGGCCGTGAGGCTGCCGCCGTGGGCCAGTACGATGCTGTGACAGATCGCCAGTCCCAGGCCGGCGCCGCCACTGGCGCGATTGCGCGAGGCTTCGCCGCGGTAGAAGCGCTCGAACAGCCGCGGCAGTTGCTGCGGGTCGACGCCGGGGCCGGAGTCCATAAAGCTGACCAGTATGTGCTCATCTTCAATGGAGGCGCTGATCAGCAGCATGCCGCCGGCATCGGTGTAGCGCACGGCGTTTTCCAGCAGGTTGCCGAACAGCTGTTGCAGGCGCTTGGCATCGGCTTCCAGCAGCAGGGTGCAGGATGGCAGGCGCAGCTCAACCCGCAGGCCGGCCGCATTGCAGCGTTCCTGATACATGGCCACCGAGGTCTGCAGCAGGTCGTTGAGGTCGCATTGGCTTTTGCGGTAGGTCAGGGCACCGACATCGGCCAGTGACAGCTCATACAGGTCGTCCACCAGTTTGCTGAGCATGCCGACTTCGCCTTGCAGTGACTTCATCGAACTGTGGTCGAGGGTGCGTACACCGTCCTCGATGGCCTCCAGTTCGCCGCGCAGGATCGACAGCGGCGTGCGCAGTTCGTGGGAGACATCGGCCATAAATTCGCGGCGCATTTTTTCGTTGCGCTCAAGGGTGTAGGCCAGTTGATTGAAGTCGCGGGCCAACTGGCCGACTTCGTCATTGGACGATACGGCTACCCGGTTGCTGTATTCCCCGGTGGCCAGTTTGTGGGTGGCCGCAGCCACGCGCTTGACCGGGTCGAGCAGGGTGCGGGCGATCCACCAGGCAATCAGCATGGCCAGCAGCAGCGAGAGCACGCCCATGCCCAGACTGGTTTGCAACTGGTATTGCTGGAAACGCTCGCCACCGGCCTCGGTCACGCTCTGGAACGGGGTCACGGCCAGCCAGCCGACGGTTTTGCCATTGACTTCAATTGGCCGCAGCAGAGCATCGTCGCCGATGGAGGGGTAGCCGGTGACGCGCTTTTTATCCTGGTCGAGCAGGGCAATGCGAAACAGCGCGCCGGTCAGGTCCGAGGGCAACGGGTTTTTAAGGTCGCCGCGTTTGGGTTCATCCCCTGCGTCTGGCCGCATAAGTTGAAACCAGCGCTCTGGATTGTGTCGCAAAAAATCCCAACTGCCTTCGCGCTGCCAGGCGCTAACCATACGCGGCTGCACGGATTCCATGCGCTCCAGCGCCTGTTCATTGAGGTAGCCGAGAAAGCCCCGGGTGAAACTCCAGCTGGTGGCCAGGCCCATGCTCAGAATCACGAACAGCACGCTGGCCAGGACGGCGATAAACAGCTTGGTGGAGATACTCAGTTTCATCGGCTCGGCTTACTGGCGAAATGGCCTGCTCATTTAGGCCCTGCGCCGGGGAAGATTCAAGGCTTGCGGGCAATCTTCAATTTTCCTGCACATTTGCCTCGCACCATGACATCAGCCAACTGTCTTGTAGAGGCCGCCATGTCGATCAAACTGTTTACCAAATCCCTGGTAACTGCCGCTGTTATTGTGTCTTTGCTGGTTCTCGTTGTGTTGAGCGGATGCTCGGCCGGTGACTCCGCGCCCGTTGCCGAAAAACCCAAGGTTTCGGTGCTCACTGTGCAACCGCAGCGTCAGGCATTGACCACCGAGCTGGCCGGTCGCACCCAGGCATTTATGGTTGCGCAGATCCGTCCTCAGGTCAGCGGCATTGTGCAGCAGCGCCTGTTCGTCGAAGGGGCCGAGGTCAAGGCCGGCGAGGCGCTGTATCAAATTGATGCGGCGCCATACAAGGCCGCCTTTGCCCAGATGCAGGCCACCGCCGCCAAGGCCCGCGCCACCGTCAAATCGGCTCAGGCCACGGCCCGGCGCGACGCGCAACTGGCGAAAATAGACGCCATCAGCCAGCAAGATAATGAAGACGCGCAGGTCAGCCTGCAAACCGCCGAAGCCGATCTGCAAGTGGCCTTGGCCGACGTCGAAACCGCGCGCATCAATCTGGCTTACACGCGCATCAGTTCGCCGCTCAGTGGCCGCATCGAAACCTCCACCGTGACCCCCGGCGCCTTGGTGGTGGCCAGCCAGGACACCGCGCTGACCACCGTGCAGCAACTGGACCCGATCTATGTCGACGTCACCCAGTCGACCAGCGAGTTGCTGCGCCTGAAACGCGACCTGGCCAGCGGCACCCTGCAAAACAATGGCCAGGGCGAAACCCCGGTGTTGCTCAAACTCGATGACGGCAGCACCTACAACCACGCCGGCAGCCTCAAGTTCAGCGGCGTCACCGTCACTGAAGGCACCGGCACCGTGACCCTGCGCGCTGTCTTCCCCAACCCCGATCACCTGTTATTGCCGGGTATGTATGTACGCGCCGTGCTGGATCAGGCCACCGACGACAGGGCGATTTTGATCCCGCAAAAAGCCGTCACCCGCAGCGCCAGCGGCGTGACCTCGGTGCTGGTGGTGGTCGAGGGCAAGGTCGAACAGCGCGTGCTGAGCATTGACCGTGCCGTGGGCAATCAATGGTGGGTCACCTCCGGGTTGAATGCCGGTGATCAGGTGATTGTCGAGGGCGGGCAGAAAGTCCGGGTGGGCAACGAGGTATTGGCACAAAACAGCGAAACCCGTTCGCTGCCGACCCGTGCGGCACCCACTGCAATTGCCCGGGAGGGTTGAACATGGCGCGCTTCTTTATTGATCGGCCGATTTTTGCCTGGGTGATCGCCATCGTGATCATGCTCGCGGGCGCGCTGTCGATCACCCAATTGCCCCTTGAGCAGTACCCTGACATTGCCCCGCCCACGGTGAAAATCGCCGCCACCTACACCGGCGCATCGGCCAAAACGGTCGAGGACTCGGTGACCCAGGTGATCGAGCAGCAAATGACCGGCATCGACAAGCTGACCTATATGTCGGCCTCCAGCAGTTCGGCGGGCAGCGCCAGTATCAACCTCACCTTTGAGGCCGGCACGGATCCCGACGTGGCGCAGATGCAGGTGCAAAACAAGCTCCAGCAAGTGGAATCGCGCCTGCCCAGCTCGGTGCAGAGCGAAGGCCTGACCGTGACCAAGGGCGGCTCGGATTTCTTGATGATTGCCGCGCTGGCCTCGGATAACCCGAGCGTGACCGGCACGCAGATTGGCGATTACATCTCCAGCACCTTGCTCGACTCCATCAGCCGCATCGACGGCGTCGGTGAAGTCAAAGCCATGGGCTCGGGCTACGCCATGCGCATCTGGCTGGACCCGGCGCTGCTGCAAAAATATTCCCTTATGCCTTCTGACGTGACCACCGCCCTGGAGGCGCAAAACACCGAAGTGTCGGCCGGGCAATTGGGCGCCTTGCCCGCCGTGGCCAGCCAGCAACTCAATGCCACCATCACCGCGCGCAGCAAGCTGCAAACCGCCGAAGAATTTCGCAATGTGGTGGTCAAGTCCAACAGCGCCGGTGCCGTGGTGTTGCTCGGCGAAGTGGCCACGGTGGAGCTGGGCAGTGACAGCTATGACGTCAACTCGGCCCTTAATGGCAAACCGTCCGCCGCCATGGGCGTGCAACTGGCCACCGGCGCCAATGCGCTGGAATTCGGTGAAGCGGTCAAGGCCAAGCTCGCCGAACTGGAACCGTACTACCCGAGCGAAATGCAGCTCAAAAACGTGATCGCCTACGACACCACGCCGTTTGTCAGCCTGTCCATCGAAGAAGTGGTCAAGTCGCTGGGCGAGGCCATCGTGCTGGTGGTGCTGATCATGTTCCTGTTCCTGCAGAATTTTCGCGCCACGCTGATCCCGGCCATCACCGTGCCGGTGGTGCTGCTGGGCACCTTTGGTGTGCTGGCGATATTTGGTTACTCGATCAACACCCTGACCATGTTTGCCATGGTATTGGCCATCGGCTTGCTGGTGGATGACGCCATTGTGGTGGTGGAAAACGTCGAGCGGGTGATGAGCGAGAAGGGTTTGTCGCCGCTGGAAGCGACGCGCCAGTCGATGGATGAAATCACCAGCGCCTTGATCGGCATCGCTCTGGTGCTGAGCGCGGTGTTTATTCCTATGGCGTTTTTCAGCGGTTCGACCGGGATTATCTACCGCCAGTTTTCGGTGACGATTGTGTCGGCGATGGTGCTCTCGGTGCTGGTGGCCATGACCTTGACCCCGGCCCTGTGTGCGACCTTGCTCAAGCCGGTTGACGGTAAGGGCCACGGCCCGCAGAGCGGATTCTTCGGCTGGTTCAACCGTACCTTTGAGCGCGGCGCCCAGGCGTATCAACGGGTAGTCGGCAAGATTTTGCAACGCAGTGGCCGCAGCCTGATGGTGTACGTGTTGGTGGTTGCCGCGATGGCGGTGGGTTACACCAAACTGCCCACCTCGTTCCTGCCCGATGAAGATCAGGGCATCCTCATGGCGCAGATGCAATTGCCGGTAGGCGCCACCGATGACCGCACCCAGGCGGTGCTCAAACAGTTCGAGAGCTACATTCTGCAACAGCCGGAAGTCGAGGCCATGATCAGTATTTCCGGCATGGGTATGGGCGGCAACAGTCAGAACTCGGCGCGGGCGTTTATCCGTCTCAAGGACTGGAGCGAGCGCACCGGCGCCGGGCAGGATTCAGCGTCGATCGCGCAGCGCGCCACGCAGGCGCTGTCGAGCATCGGCGATGCCGATGTGTTTGTCATGCAGCCGCCAGCCGTGCGCGGATTGGGGCAAAGCTCGGGGTTTGATTTGCAACTCAAGGACGTCGCCGGGCTGGGCCATGAAGCGCTGGTGGCGGCGCGTGAGCAACTGATCGAGCTGGCCAGACAGGACCCGCGCCTGCAAGGCGTACGCAGCAACGGTCTGGACGACACGCCGCAGCTCAAGGTGACGATTGATGACCGCAAAGCCGGGGCGCTGAGCCTGACCACCAGCGATATCAACACCACGTTATCCACGGCGTTGGGCGGCAGTTACGTCAATGACTTCCTCAATCAGGGCCGGGTGAAAAAGGTCTATGTGCAGGGGCAGGCGTCGTCGCGGATGCAGGCTGACGACCTTGATCACTGGTTTGTGCGCAACAGCAATGACGAAATGGTGCCGTTCTCCTCGTTCGCCAGCAGCTCATGGACCTCGGGTTCGCCGCTGCTGGAGCGCTACAACGGCAGTTCGTCGCTGGAAGTGGTGGGTGATCCGGCACCGGGCGTGAGTTCCGGGGTGGCGATGGACGCTGTGGAGTCGATCATCAAGCAACTGCCTGAAGGCATCAGCTACGAATGGACGGGGCAGTCCTATCAACTGCGTCTGTCCGGCTCGCAAGCGCCGTTGCTGTATGCGATTTCGGTGCTGTTTGTGTTCCTGTGCCTGGCGGCGCTGTACGAGAGCTGGTCGGTGCCGTTTTCGGTGATGCTGGTGGTGCCATTGGGCGTGGTGGGCGCGGTGCTCGCCACTCGCTTCAGCGGCTTGAGCAATGACGTGTACTTTCAGGTGGGACTGTTGACCACCGTGGGGCTGGCGGCGAAAAACGCCATTTTGATCGTCGAGTTCGCCAAGCACCTGCAAGAGCAGGGCAACAGTTTGATCGACGCCACGCTGATCGCGGTACGGCAACGTCTGCGGCCGATTTTGATGACCTCGCTGGCCTTTATGTTTGGCGTGTTGCCGCTGGCCATGAGTTCCGGTGCAGGTTCGGCCGGGCGTCAAGCCATCGGCACCGGCGTGCTGGGCGGCATGTTCAGCGCCACGGTGCTGGGAATCTTCTTTGTGCCGCTGTTCTTCGTGTTGATTCGCCGCCGTTTCAGCCGCGTGTCGACCCCCACCACTGACCGTACAGGTGAAGCATGAGTCGCTTTCGTTGGCCGCTGCTGGCCGTTTTCGCACTGCTGGGCGGCTGCATCAATCTGGCGCCTGAGTACGAGCGTCCGCAAGCCCCGGTGGCCGAGCAATGGCTGGCGGGTGCCAGCACGCCCAAAGGGCAGGTGGCGGCGGACATTCAATGGCAGCAGTTTTTCACCGATCCGCGTCTGGCGCAGTTGCAGACCCTGGCCTTGGCCAATAACCGCGACCTGCGGGTGGCCAGCCTGAATATCGAAAAAGCGCAGGCGCAATACCGCATTCAGCGTGCCGCCTCGTTTCCGGGGATCGACGCCAGCGTCAGTGGCAGTTCCAGTCGGGCCAACAGCAGCACCAGCCACAGCTACAGTGCCGAACTGGGGTTGAGCAGCTACGAAGTGGACGTGTTCGGGCGAGTCAAAAACCTTCAGGACGAAGCGCTGCAATCCTATCTGGCGCTGACCGAAACCCGCCGCAGCACTCAGATCAGCATGGTCGCCGAAGTGGGCACCGCGTGGCTGACGTTGGCGGCGGACAACGAGCGCCTGAAATTGGCACAAGAGACGCTGACCAGCCAGCAGTCCACCTACGAACTGACCCAGCGCAGCCATGGTTTGGGTGGTTCATCGGGGCTGGCAGTCTCTGAGGCGCAAACCACCGTGGAATCGGCGCGGGTCGATGTGGCCGAATACGCCAGTCAGGTGCTGCAAGATCAGAATGCGTTGCGTCTGCTGGTGGGCAGCGACATCCCGGCCAGCCTGCTGCCGGGCGACAGCCTGGAATCGGCGGCGATGCTGGTGCAAGTGCCAGCCGAGTTGCCGTCCACCTTGTTGCAGCGTCGCCCGGACGTACTGGCCGCTGAACATAGCTTGATGTCAGCCAACATCGACATTGGCGCGGCGCGGGCGGCGTTCTTCCCCAGCATCACCCTGACCGCCGGTGCCGGGTCAGCCAGCACCAGCCTGTCGAGCCTGTTCAAGGCCGGCAGCGGCGCGTGGAGCTTTGCGCCGAGTATTAGCCTGCCGATCTTCGACGCCGGCAGTAATCGGGCTACGCTGGACTCAGCCAAAGTGGAACGCGAGATACAGGCGCAGACCTACCAGCTGACCTTGCAGACTGCGTTCAAGGAAGTGGCCGATGCACTGGCGGTGCGCAGCACCCTGGACCAGCGCCTGAGCGCCCAGCAAGCGCTGACCGAGGCCAGTCGCAAAAGCTACGAGCTGTCGGATGCACTGTACCGCAGTGGTTCGCAAAGCTTTCTTGAAGCACTGGTTTCCCAGCGTTCGCTGTACAGCGCCGAACAAGATCTGATCACCCTGCGACTGGCCGAACAAAGCAACCGCGTGACGTTATACAAAGTGCTGGGCGGTGGCTGGAACTGAGCGCAGGTTTACCCCGGATTTTTCATTGAAAAGGAGCTGTCATGATCGCCCTCCAAACCCTGCGCCGGCTATTTCTCGGCAGCACAGTGCTTCTCCTGCAACTGCCGAACCTGGCCCAGGCCGAAACGCCCATCGCCGCGCTGCCCGTGGTCAAACCCGCCATCAGCTGCGCGGCCCTGACCCGGGTTGATCTGCAGGCAATCGGCGGCAAGGGCAGCCAGGTGGTGTCGGCCAGCGAAACCACCAGCAATGGGGTTACCGCCTGTGAAGTGCAAGGCACGCTGGCGCCGAGCATCGGTTTCAAGGTCATGCTGCCAACCCACACCTGGACTCAGCGTTATCTGCAAGTGGGTTGCGGCGGCCTGTGCGGGCGGATTTCATTGCAGGTGGGCGCGGCCGAAGGCTGTGCCCCCCTGAACAGCGGCGGCTTTGTGCTGGCAGCAACCGATATGGGTCACGAGGGCATGGACAACAGTTGGGGCAACGATGCACAAAAACGTGCTGATTTCGCCCATCGCGGCGTCCACCTGACGGCACTGGCCGCCAAGCAACTGATTGGCGCCTATTATGGCCAGCAACCTGCGTACGCTTATTTTACCGGCTGCTCCGATGGCGGGCGCGAAGCCCTGATCGAAGCCCAGCGCTATCCCGACGATTTCAACGGCATCATTGCCGGGGCGCCGGCATTGAATTTTCTGGTGCAGAATTCGATTTATCATGCCTGGCAGGCCCGCGCCAATCAGGACGGGGAGGGCAAGGCGATTCTTGTCGCCTCGCGCCTGCCGATCCTGCACCAGGCTGTGCTGCAGCAGTGCGACGCGCTGGACGGGCAGGTCGATGGTCTGATCAGCGACCCCCGGGCTTGCCGTTTTGATCCTGCAACTGTGCAGTGCAAGGCCTCTGCGACGGATACTTCGGACTGCCTGAGCGCCAGGGAGGTGGAGGCGGCCCGAAGCCTTTATGACGGCCCGCGTGACCCGGCTACCGGTGAACGCCTGACCATTGCCGGGCCACAGCCGGGTTCCGAACTGGCCTGGGCCGGGGTGTTTGTGCCGGACAGCGTCGATCAGCCGATCAACAGTGAAAAGATGGCCCTGGATGTCTTGCGCAATCTGGCCTTCGAGCGCAATCCGGGAGCAGATTACAGCCTGGCGGACGTGAAGTTTGATCGCAGCACCCTGGATCAATTGCGCGCCCTGCACCCACTGTATGACGCCACCAACCCGGATCTGTCGGCATTCGCAGACCGCGGCGGCAAGCTGATCCTGTGGCACGGTTGGGCCGATCAGCATATCTCGCCACTGAACACCATCGCCTACCACCAGGCGGTGCAGGTGCAGATGGGCAAGTCGAAGGCCGAGTCCTTCGAGCGGCTTTATCTGCTGCCAGGGGTTTACCACTGTGGTGGCGGTGAAGGCCCGAGCCTGCTGGACCTGCTGACACCCATGATGTCATGGGTCGAAAAGGGTCAGGCCCCCGCTGCCATTGTGACCTTGCAGGCCAGCAGCAAACAGGCCGCTGCCAGCGAGTTTGGCGCACCGACCAATCTGCGGGGCCGGGCTGCTGCGGACCAAAAACCGTCAATGATGGCGCCCCGGTCTGTCGCCCAGGACCCTGCCAACGACGGGCGTACACGCCTGGTGTTTCCGTACCCGGATGTGGCGGTGTATGACGGCAAGGGCGATGTTAAATCGGCCGACAGTTATGTGCGCAGCCCAAACGCGGTAGATGAAAAAACCCCGCAGTGGCTGGGCTCGGACTTTTTCACGCCCTATGCACCGCTGCAACGCTGAGGTCTTCAGCCCTCGGCACTGCGCGCCAGGCTCTGGATGACCTGGGTGAGGATTTCATCCGATAATGGCACATCACTGCGTCGCGCCTGGCGATACTCGCTGGGGGTACTGCCCGCGTATTGCTTGAATGCGCGGGCGAAGTAGGAGGGGTCCTTGAAGCCGACTTCATAGCCGATACTGGTAATGGGCATCTGGCTGTTGTCGAGCAGGTCCTTGGCGCTGTCCATGCGCTTGCCCAGTATGTAGTCCATAAAGCCCAGCCCGTAGACTTCCTTGAACAGGCGGCTAAAGCGAAAGGTAGTCATGCTGCAGCGCCTGGCCAGGTCTTTCTGGTCAATGCTTTCGCAGTAATGCTGATCGATGTACTGCAGCACATTGTGCAGTGCGTTGTGCTTTTGATGGTCGGTGGTCAGGCGGATGCTGTCGGGCAGAGCAGGACCATGTTCGATCGGCAATGCCTTGTTGTTCCCGGCGGCGCTTCTCAATGTACACAGTTGCTCAAGGGCGTTGAGGTAACGGTTGATCTCGGCCGCACTCAAGGGCAGCACCACGTATTCCCAGACTCGCGAACGCATGGCCCAGATCGCAAGCTCTTCGGAGTGCTGCACGGTAAACATGGTGATCGGGATAGAGGGCGACTTGAGTTTGATTTCCTGCAACAGGCTGAGCCCCGCCAGGTCGGGGCAGTCAAAATGCATGCAGATCATGTCTGGCACTGGTTCGCGGTGTTTGTTGGCCCAGGCCCGGGGGGTGTCCAGCAGGCAGTGGCAGGCGGAACGAAAGGGCAGCATGAGGGCTTCAGTGGATTGATTGCGGGTAAGGTCGAACCATAGGAGATGAGGTTGTTTGACAGCTTCAGATTTCATTCACCTAATCCTTTCTTGTGCAGAGCGCTGTCGGGTTGATAGGTCGAATCAATATGTACGCGCACTTTCAAGTTGGTTTTTAATTGGATCCGATCAGGGTGTTTGCCTATCTAATTAGTGCAAAAAAATCCTGCTGTTCGACAATAAACTCCTAACCGCTCCTTCCACCGATGGCTAGCCTTCAATCAGGCGGTGCATTTAGTAATCGCTTTGGGCAAGCCACTCGAGTGAGGTGAACAAAATGAACTTGCAAACCATTAAAACTTCCGTCCAGGCCTTTATTAAGGATGAGAACGGCCTGACCATTGTTGAATACGCCGTGGCCGGTGGCTTGATAACCCTGGGGGCGGTTGCGGCATTCGTCACCCTGGGTGGCAACGTCAAGGACGCCATTACCAGCCTGGGGTGTGCGGTCAAGGGTACTACCTGCTGATGCACGGGCAATGATCACTGGGGCTTGGCTCCTTTGCAGTTGCTGGCTGCCGGTTTGCAGCGCCAATGATACCAACCCGTACATAAGTATCGCTGTTGCGGTGAGGTTGTGAAGATTAAATCCTGCTATGAAACCCCCGGCTTAGTCTGTTGCGCTATACGTCCCCTCTAGCCCAGCACCCTTAAGCCGGTTTTTTTGTGCCTGATTAGTTGTAGTACGGATTGCATATAAAGAGTCTGTTAGTGGCAGTTACCTGCTCTTGAATAGGTGGGGTTTAACTGTTTCTGGGTAATGTCAATAAAGTCCTAGCAGTCAGCAAAAATCTCCTAACCCTCAAATAACCCTCTGGCTAAGATCCAATCAAGCAGCGCAAATAGCCCTGCTTCTTGATATCAAACATTGAGTGAGGTGGACGAAATGAGCCTGCAATCAATCAAGACTTCCGTAGTGAAGTTTATCAACGACGAAGATGGCCTGACCATTGTGGAATATGCAGTGGCAGGCGGGCTGATAACACTGGGCGCTGTCGCCGCGTTTATCACCCTGGGCGGCAATGTGAAAACAGCAATCACCAGTCTGGGATGTGCTGTCAAGGGCACTGTCTGCTAACACGATGTCTCCTGTTGAGGGTGCAGCCATGAGCGAGTTACTGATTGCTCCTGTCGTATTGCTTTTAGGGCTGCTGGGAGTTGCGGTGGTGAGCGATCTTCGCAGTCACCGCATTCCCAACCTTCTTGTTTTGCTGGGGCTGGTACTGGGCCTGGTCGGCCAGACCTGGGCCGCAGGCTTTATCGGGTTGGGGCATTCACTGCTGGGCATGCTGATCGGTTTCGGAATTTTCCTGCCCATGTACGCCGTTGGCGGGATGGCCGCCGGGGACGTCAAGTTAATGGCCATGGCCGGCGCATTTTTAACCCCCCATGACGCCCTCTGGGCTGCGTTTTTCAGCCTGATTGCAGGTGGGGTATGCGGGTTATTGATCGTCCTGGTGCAGGGCCAGGCCCTGCAAACCCTGGGCCGCTACTGGTTGATGCTCAGGGCACGCGCCTACTTCCCCCCCCACGCTGCTGAAGTGGCCGGCAAACCTTTCCCTTATTCGGTCGCCGTTTTGCTCGGCACCTTGGCCAGCGTCTTTTGGCTGACCTTGGGCCACTAGTTCAGGAGAACACCATGTACGCCATCAGCAGCAACCGTGTTTCTCTCGATGAGCGCGAAGCGGTACAACTACTGGCTCCACAACCACGGACCATCCTTGAAACCGGATTGGCAGACAATTTTCTCGGTGATCTGGTGTGCAAGCATTTATACGATGCGGGTGTGCTGGACATGGTGCAGCTGGTGGCGCGACTGGCGCTTACCGGTGCGGTAATGGAAGAAATCCTCACGTTCCTGCGCAAGGACCGTCGCGTCGAAGTACTGGGCCAGGCAGGGGGGCAGGCCATGCGCTACGGCTTGACCGAGCGCGGCCGCAACAGTGCCCGCGATGCCCTGGCCCGCAGTGGCTACATAGGTGCAGCGCCTTACCCGGTGAGTGCCTACCGCTCGCTGCTGAAGTTGCAGACCATTCACCACGGGCGTATCAGCGCCCATGACATGCACCACTGTTTCGGTTCGATGGTGCTGGCGCAAAGCATGCTCGATCAACTGGGTGTTGCCTTGAATTCCGGGCGCGCCATCATGATTTACGGGCCTGCGGGTACCGGCAAGACCTATGTCAGCAGTCGGCTGATCCGCTTGTTTGCCGAAGCGATCTGGGTGCCCCATGCCATCGCCATCAATGAATCGGTGATCGAGATCTTTGACCCTCAGGTACACAAGCGCCTGGGCGATGACGAACATCAAAACGGCTTGATGCTCAACGAGGGCATAGACCGCCGCTTGCTGTGCTGCGAACGGCCGATCGTGATCACCGGTGGTGAGTTGACGATGGAACAACTGGATGTGCGTTATGACCCTTATGCCCGTCAGTACCAGGCACCGTTGCAACTCAAGGCCAGTAACGGCCTGCTGATCATCGACGATCTGGGGCGTCAGCGCATGACCCCGGGCGAGTTGTTGAACCGCTGGATTGTGCCCATGGAAGAGAGGCGAGACTTCCTCAACCTGGGGGGCGGGCGCCACTGCGAACTGCCGTTTGACCTGATCCTGGTGTTCTCCACCAACCTCAATCCGCTGGAGCTGGCTGACGAAGCATTTTTGCGGCGCATTGGCTACAAGCTGCAATTTGGCTACCTCAAGCCTGGCGAATACGAACGCATCTGGATTCAAGAGACGCAGCGCCTGGGTATCCCCTATGACCCGCTGTTGCTCAGTTTCGTGCTGCACGACCTGTATGGCGCCGAAAACATGCCCCTGGTGCCATGTCATCCCCGGGATCTGTTGAATATGGCGTGCGATCGCCAGCGTTATCTGGAGGGGGCGGGGCCACTGACTACTCAGGAGCTTGAGTGGGCGTGGCGCAACTATTTCGTCCAACTCGATTTTCTTGGCTAAGGAGTTACCGTCATGAACTCGCGCACGCTGACTTTGATTGTCCTGTCCGTGATCCTCGGGCTGGGGGCTACATGGATGGCCAATAACTGGCTCACGGCACGGCTGAACACCAGCCCTGACGATAACCAGCAAAACGTGGTGATTGCCACGGTGGAAATCGCTTTCGGGCAGATGATCGAGCCCCAGCAAGTGACGGTGGTGCGCATGCCCAGGGATGCAGCCCCCGAAGACGCCTTCGACACCACTGAAAAAGTGGTCGGCAAGATCGCCACCTTCTCCCTGCTGCGCGGCGACATTCTGCGGGGGGCACGGTTGGCCGAGCATATGGGTGGCAGCACCCTGGCCTCGCTGATCGAACCCAGCAAACGGGCCATCTCGGTGCGGGTGGATGACGTGGTGGGCGTCGGCGGCTTCCTGCTGCCGGGTAATCGGGTCGACGTGCTGGCAACCCGGCAGGTTGGTAGCGAAGGTAATGCCGAGTCGAAGACCATTCTCCAGGACCTGCGGGTACTGGCTGTTGACCAGACCGCCAGCACTGACAAGACCCAACCGGTGGTGGTGCGTGCGGTAACCCTGGAGATGACCCCCGCCCAGGCCGAAGTGCTGGTCAAGGGCATGAGCGCTGGCAAGGTGCAACTGGCCTTGCGCAACCCTCTGGATAACAACAAGACACCCATTGCGGCTGAGCCCGTTGCCATGGCGGCGCCGGTACTGCCGACCGTGATGGCCAAGCCGGTGGCTCGCCGTCGTGCACCGGCCAATGACGGTGGCGTGATTGTCATCCGCGGTGTCGCGGCCACGGTAGAAAAGGCGATGTAGAGGGCCGGGCAGCGGCCGCGCAAGACTATCAAGGTGAACCATCATGAACGCGCGTATCCAACAGCCCCACACCGCGTTTCCCCGGCAACAGCGCGGCGCCATGCTGGTCCTGGTGGTGATTGCCATGGCTTCGCTCTTGTTGATGGGCGCCCTGGCCCTGGACGGCAGCCATATGCTGCTGAACAAGACCCGGTTGCAAAACGCCGTGGATGCGGCGGCGTTGAGCGGGGCCAAGACGCTCAGCATGGTAGTGGGGGCGACCGGCTCGGCCAGCCTGACGCAAACAGCGGCCCTCAATACCCTGAGCCTCAATGCCAATGCGACGGGCAACGAGGAATTGGGCAGGGCCATCACGGCCAACCCGTCAGGCTTTGCCTCGGTAGAACTGGCCACCAGTGTCTACGGGCCGTTTTCTTTCCCGGGGCCGACCAATGCGACCTTTGTTCGGGTCACGGTGAACAACTATCCCCTGAGCAGTTTTTTCTGGGGCGTATTCCAGGCGCTGGACAACGGTAACGCCACCGGCAAGGCCGTCGCGGCGGTGGCCACTGCCGGGCCCAGCCCGAGCAGCGGCCCCTGTGATCTGACGCCGCTGCTGGTGTGCGGCAACCCTGCGCAGAACAATCCGGCTGCGGGGATGTTCTGGGGTTTCACGTTCGGTGATCTGCAGGTACTGAAAACTGCCGCCAACAACAATTCGCCCATCGGTCCGGGCAATTTTCAGCTGCTGGATTTCGGTTCGGGCGGCAAGACGGTCAGGGAAGCGTTGGCGGGGGGGATCGACCAGTGCAATATCGTCGGTGCAACTGCCCAGACCAAGCCGGGCAACACCGTGGGCCCGGCTTCCCAGGGCCTCAATACGCGCTTTAACGAATACAAGGGTGGCCTCAGTGCTTCTGACTATCCGCCGGACCTGGTGGTTACCGTCAATCCCAAGTCATTTACCTACGCCGGGTCGCCTGCGCCGATTCTGTATGACGGCAATACGGTCACGTCCAGCAGCGGCAACCTGTCCACCAGCAGCGGTGCCCTGTACGACTACAACAACTGGAAGCAGGA
Organism: Pseudomonas sp. FSL R10-0056; assembly: GCF_009600105.1. Classification (NCBI taxonomy): domain Bacteria; kingdom Pseudomonadati; phylum Pseudomonadota; class Gammaproteobacteria; order Pseudomonadales; family Pseudomonadaceae; genus Pseudomonas; species Pseudomonas sp. FSL R10-0056. Next base: position 35,814 of record NZ_WIWL01000142.1, on the reverse strand, counting down.
CGAGGCAGCTTGTGTGGGCGGCGGCGCCGGTTGCCAGGGCAATGGTGTATTTGAACGACGGATCCTGAAAATCGTGATCGGCGATTGCTCGGGCAAGAACGACGGAGCCTCGGCGATTCCGGTGCTGGGCTTTGGCTGCTATTTCGTGATGCAGCCAGCCGCTCAGCAGGGTAATGAAGCGCAAATCTTCGGCCAGTTCGTCAGCGTGTGCGAAGGCGACAACGTACCGGGTCCCAACCCTGCGGCCAACGCCGGGCCACAGGTGATCCAGCTGTACAAAACCTATATCGACAACAACCAGACGCCGAGCACCGACTCCTAGGAGGTCTCATGAGACGCTGTGGATTCAGGTCGTCCCGCGCCCAGCGGGGCCTGGCGATGGTCGAACTGGCGCTGACCCTGCCGCTGCTGGTGTTGCTGATGCTGGCCTTCGCCGAGTTCGGCCGCATGCTGTTCCAGTACAACAGCCTGCAGCAGGCCAGCCGTGATGCCGGGCGTTATGTGGCCAGCCAGGCGTGGAACGCCACCCTGGGCACGCTGGACCTGAACGCGGCGCTGGTCACCAAGACCAAAAACGTTGCCGTTTATGGCCTGCCGGCCAACCCCAACGGTTACCCGGCGGCGGCACCAGGCCTGACCACCGGTGATGTCACGGTGAGTGCGGTGGGCACCAACCATGTACGGGTCAGCATTGCCTACACCTTTGTCCCGGCGCTCGGCAGCGCCATTCCTGCGCTGTATGGCAGCAGCGTGCCACTGGGCCTGCTGTTGACTTCAACGGTCGTAATGAGGGCCTTGTGATGAACCGCAAACGCATGGGTGGCGTGTATATCGTCGAGTTCGCCATCACCGCTCTGGTGCTCTTCACCCTGCTGTTTGGCGCACTGGAAATGGGCCGGCTGTACTTCACCGTCAATGTGCTGAGCGAGTCGGTGCGTCGCGGCGCGCGGCTGGCAGCGGTGTGCAATATCCAGGACCCGGTCATCCTGCGTCGTGCCATGTTCAACACGGCGGGCAATGCCGGGCCAAGCAGCCTGATCGCCAGCCTGACCAGTGCCAATCTGAACCTGATCTATCTGGACGCCAACGGTGCAGTGGTCTCCAGCCCCAATGATCTGGTGGGGGCCGGCGGTTTTGCCGCCATTCGTTATGTGCAACTGCAGGTGACCAACTTCAGTTTCAATCTGTTGATCCCCGGCTTCAGGGGGGTCTTCATTCTGCCCACGTTCAGGTCGACCGTGCCTCGTGAGAGTCTTGGTCGCCAGCCTGATCCGGCGGTTACACCGGGGATTACGCCATGTTAAGTGTCCGAGAAGTGACGGCGGCTACGTCATCAGACCGCCAGGGAATGCGCCTGTTGATCAGCGGCCGTGATGCCGCGGCCTTGAATCATCTCAAGGCCTTGAGCCAGGGCATAGCCCACTTGCAGGTGAGTACGCGGCTGGTGAGCAATGGCCACACTGACCCGCTCTACGGCCTGGAACAGCAGCCTGATTTTCTGCTGTTGCGCGTCAGTCATTTATGGCGCGAGGAACTGGCGGCGTTGTTGCAGCATCCGCTCAAGGAGCGTCCGCCACTGCTGGTGTGCGGGTCGCTGGATGAGCATGAAGGCATGCGTATGGCCATGCAGGCCGGGGCCCGTGACTTTTTGCCGGAGCCAGTGTCGGCCGAGGACTTGCAGTCGGCGCTGGAGCGCATGCAGCTGGAGCAGCACAGCGAGTATGGGAGCAAGGGCAAACTGGTGTCGGTGATGAATGCCAAGGGCGGTTCGGGTGCCTCGATGCTGGCTTGCAATCTGGCTCATCAATTAAGTGTGCAGGGCGGCAGAACCCTGCTGCTGGATCTGGACCTGCAATTCGGCAGCCTGGCTCACAGTCTGGATGTGTTGCCCACCCACAGCCATACCGATGTGCTGCAACAGATCGATACCCTGGACAGCGTGGCGCTGCGTGGTTTCTGCAGTCATTTCAGCCCCAGTCTGCATGTGCTGGGCGGCCGCACCGATGAGCTGTGCCTGTCCCAGGAAATTCGCCTGGAGCAACTGGACAGTTTGCTGAAACTGGCGCGCAGCACCTATGACTGGGTCGTGGTGGATTTGCCGCGGCATATTGATCACCTCACCGGCATCACCCTGGAACAGTCGGACCGGGTCTATATCGTGCTGCAGCAAAGCTTGAGCCATCTGCAGGACGCCAACCGCCTGGTGCGCATTCTGCGCGACGACCTGGGCGTGCAGGGCAATCGTCTGCATGTGGTGCTTAACCGCTTTGACAAGGCGTCGCCCTTTAAACCCAAGGACATCAGCGAAGCCTTGCGCTGCGCGGAACTGCAAAAGTTGCCCAATGACTATGCGGTGGTCAGTGAAAGCCAGAATACCGGGGTGCCCCTGGAGCTGCATGCTCCCCGTGCCAGCATCACCTTGAGCCTGCGTGAGCTGAGCCAGAGCCTGATCGGCATCGAGGCCACTGAAGCAGGTTTGCTCAAACGTACTTTCAGCCGTCTGTTCGGAGGATAAGCCATGCTCAGCGACTTTCGTAATCGTCTGCGTCAGCAAGCCGGGAAGCTGGCCTCCGCAGAAGTGGTGGCACTGCCTGTCGAGGGCGCCGATTGCACCAGTGTATTGATGGCCTGGGAAGCCAGCGTGCCGGATGTGGTGTATGAAACCCGCACCAAGCTCAGCTCCATGGAGGCCGAGTGGCGGGAGAAGATTTACCAGCAGTTGCTCAAGGTCATGGACCTGTCCTTGCTCGACACCCTGGAGCTGGCCGATGCAGGGCGCCAGATTCGCGAGATCAGTCAGCGCCTGCTGGATGAATACTCGGCACCGGTCAGTGCCAGCAGCCGTCAGTTGATTATCAAGCAGATTACCGACGAGGTGCTGGGCCTCGGGCCGCTGGAGCCGCTGCTGGGTGACAGCAGCGTATCGGACATTCTGGTCAATGGTTTTGACTCGGTGTACGTCGAGCGCTTCGGTAAATTGCAGAGAACCGATGTGCGCTTTCGCGACGATCATCATCTGCTCAATATCATCGACCGTATTGTCTCCAGCCTAGGGCGGCGTATCGATGAGTCCTCGCCCCTGGTGGATGCACGGCTCAAGGACGGCTCGCGGGTCAACGCGATCATCCCGCCGCTGGCCATCGACGGGCCGAGCATGTCGATCCGCCGCTTCGCCGTGGATCTGCTCAATACCCAGAGCCTGGTGCAGATGGGCACCCTGACCCCGGCCATTGCCCTGATGCTCAAGGCCATCGTGCGCGGGCGGCTCAATGTGCTGATCTCCGGCGGCACCGGCAGCGGCAAGACCACCATGCTCAATGTGCTCTCCAGCTTTATCCCGCACAACGAGCGCATCGTCACCATTGAAGACTCCGCCGAGCTGCAATTGCAGCAGCCCCATGTGGTGCGCCTGGAAACCCGGCCCTCGAATATCGAGGGGCGTGGCGAGGTGGGTCAGCGTGAACTGGTGCGCAACAGCCTGCGTATGCGCCCTGACCGGATCGTGATCGGTGAGGTGCGTGGCGCCGAGGCGCTGGATATGTTGACGGCCATGAACACCGGCCACGACGGGTCGCTGACCACTATTCACGCCAATACGGCCCGCGACGCGCTGGGGCGGATCGAAAACATGGTGTCGATGAGCGGCGCCACCTTTCCTATCAAAGCCATGCGTCAGCAAATTGCCTCGGCCATCGGCGTGGTCATCCAGCTGGAGCGTCAGGAGGATGGTACCCGGCGCCTGGTCAGCGTGCAGGAAATCAATGGCATGGAAGGCGACATCATTACCATGACCGAGATCTTCGCCTTTGTACGCAGCGGCATGGGCGAAAAAGGGGAAGTGCTGGGCGAGTTCCGCTCAACCGGCATGGTGCCGGCATTTCGTGATGTGCTGGCCAAACGGGGTATTGAGCTGCCGCTCAGCCTGTTCCGGCCGGAATGGATGGAGGGGCAGTCATGAATCAGGTTCCTGGCGAATTTATCCTGGCGTTCCTGGGCATGGTGTTCACTGCCATGTTCCTGCTCAGTCAGGGTTTGACCATTCCGGTGTTCGGTGAGGCCAACCAGGTGCGCAAGCGCATTCGCGGGCGCCTGAACCTGCTGGAGCGGGCGAGTAACCTGCCCAATATGCAGTCGATCCTGCGCCAGAAATACCTGCGGCGTCTGCCACCCCTTGAGGCCCGCCTTGAGCAGTTGCCGATGATGGAAACCCTGGCGCAGATGATCGAGCAGGCCGGCCATGAATACAGGGCCTACCGCGTGTTGCTGCTGGGGCTGGTGCTGGCTACGGCGGTGGGGCTGGTGCTGTGGTCGTTGTTGCAGCTGTGGTGGGTGGCGTTGCCGGCGGCGTTTGTCTGCTTCTGGCTACCCATCTGGAAGATTTCCCACGATCGCATCAAGCGTTTTGCCCAGTTTGAAGAGGGTTTGCCCGATGCGCTGGATGCCATGTGCCGGGCTTTGCGCGCCGGGCATCCGTTTAACGAAACCCTGCAACTGGTTGCCGAAGAGCATCACGGGCCGGTGGCTTACGAGTTCGGCCTGGCCTTTGCCGATATCAACTATGGCAATGATGTGCGCCGGGCCATGCTCGGCCTGCTGGAACGGGTGCCCAGCATGACGGTGATGATGCTGGTGACCACGGTGCTGATCCACCGCGAAACCGGCGGCAACCTGACCGAGGTGTTGACCCGCTTGAGCAGCCTGATCCGCGGGCGCTTTCGCTTCCATCGCAAGGTCAAGACGCTCTCGGCTGAAGGGCGGATGTCCGGCTGGATTCTGGTGTCGATGCCCTTTGTGCTGGCGTTGGCCATCCTGATTTCCAGCCCGACTTATATGCCCCTGCTGTTCAAGGAGCCCATGGGCCAGAAGCTGATCATGGGGGCTTTTGTGGCCATGATCATCGGGATTTTCTGGATTCGCAAAATCATCCGGATTCAGGTTTGAACACGGCTCGCCCTGGAGGGTGACATGAACTATTTACTCGAACTGATCAACCGGATGGTGGGTAACGAGCAACTGACCCGCATGCTGTTTGCCGGGCTTATCGGCCTGAGTGTGGTGTTGGTGGTGGTCACCCTGGCGGTGCTGGTCAAGGGCCTGCAAAGCCCGGTACAGCGGCGCTTGATGTTGATCAAGCGCGGGCATGGTGTCGACCACCGGGCGCCGCCGAGCAATCTGCAAATGATGCTGGAGCAGGTCGGGCAGCGTTTCAGCTCCGGTGAGACCCGGGGGGCATCGGCCACCCGGACCCTGCTGATCCATGCCGGTTATCGCTCTCCGTCTGCGGTGCAGGTGTACTGGGCGATTCGTCTGCTGCTGCCACTGCTGCTGATGGGTATTGCGCTTCTGGCATTGCCGTTTATTCCCAACATGTCGCTGCTGCTGGGGGGCGGCATCCTGGCAGTAGCGCTCGGGGTGGGCTGGTTGATACCGGCGATCTATGTCAGCTCACGCAAGAAGTCGCGCATGTCGCGGTTGCTCATTGCCTTCCCGGATGCCCTCGACCTGATGGTGGTGTGTGTGGAATCGGGCCTGGCCTTGCCCCAGGCTATTGAACGGGTGGCCGAGGAAATGGCCGTCAGCCAGCCTGACCTGGCCATGGAACTGGCGCTGGTCAACGCCGAGGTGCGTGCCGGGGTGCCCAGTACTGAGGCGCTCAAGCACCTGGCCGAGCGTACCGGGCTGGAAGATATTCGCGGGCTGGTGAGCTTGCTGGCACAAAGCATTCGCTTTGGTACCAGTGTGGGGACGACCCTGCGGATTTATGCTGAAGAGTTTCGCGATCGGCGCACCCAGCTGGCTGAAGAAAAGGCCGCCAAAGTCGGTACCAAGCTGGTGTTTCCACTGATCTTCTGCCTGTGGCCGAGCTTTTTCCTGGTGGCCATCGGGCCTGCGATCATCAGTGTGTTCAAGGTGTTCGGCAAGATTTAAGTAGAAAAGCAAGGCGGTACGCACGAACGTGTGGAACACCTGATAAGAAAAATCGATACCCGCTTAAGGATTTCCCAGAGGCGGGGCAGGCATCGGCGGCCTTAGAGTCATGCCCAACAGTTCGACTGTTGGGCATGACTTTTTTTGGCCTGCGCTTATGCCAGTGCCAGTCGCAATTTCTACAAAAATAATAAGGTGGAAAACATGACTCACGAAACGGTCGATATCAAGGCCTGGATCGATGACAGGCCCGTCGCCAAATACCAGTGGTTGATTCTTGCACTGTGCTTTTTCGTTGTGTTGTTCGATGGTTTCGATGTGGCGGTGATGGGCTTTGTCGCACCGTCACTGATCCAGGAATGGGGCCTGTCACGCGCTGCTTTCGGCCCGGTGATGAGCGCGGGAATGGTCGGGCTGGCCATTGGCGCCCTGACTGCGGGGCCATACGCCGACCGTCTGGGGCGCAAGAAAATCATGCTGTTTGCCGTGACCGGGTTTAGCGTGCTGAGCCTGGCCTGCGCTTTTGCCCGTAATCCCTATGAGTTGGCAGCCCTGCGCCTGCTGACCGGGGTGGCGCTGGGGGCGGCGTTGCCCAATACCACCACACTGCTGGCTGAATACTTGCCGGAACGCAACCGCTCGCTGTTTATCACCATCATGTTCACCGGTTTCAATATGGGCTCCGGACTCGGCGGCTTTGTCGCAGCCTGGTTGATCCCGAGCCATGGCTGGCAGTCGGTGCTGCTGTTTGGCGGAATCATGCCGCTGCTGCTGTTGCCGTTCCTGTGGTTGCTGCTACCCGAATCCGCACGTTTTCTGGCGGCCCATAATGCCTCGGCCAGCCAGATTGCCAAGGTGCTGAACAAGCTGGGCGGCACTTTCACTGCCGCCACCCGGTTTGTCATGTCCGAACCCCAGGTGCAGCACAAAGCGCCAGTGCGCATGCTGTTCACCAGGCAGTACCGCTTCGGCACGCTGGCTCTGTGGTTGACCTATTTCATGGGCCTGTTGGTGATCTACCTGACCATGGGCTGGATGCCGACCCTGCTGCGTGACGGTGGTTTGTCCATCGAGCGTGCCGCCACCATCACCGGGCTGTTCCAGATCGGCGGCACGGTGGGTGCCATCGTGGTGGGCTGGGCAATGGACCGACGCAATCCCAATGCCGTGATCGCCACCTCCTATGCCCTGGGCGGTGCCTTTATCCTGCTGCTGGGGGCATTCAGCCTGGAGTCCAGCCTGCTGGCCGTGGGCGTGATTGCCGCAGGCTTTTGCATGAGCGGAGCGCAAACCGGTCTTAACGCTTTTGCGCCGGGCTACTACCCGACCGACTGCCGCGCTACCGGCGTGAGCTGGATGTTGGGCATTGGCCGTTTTGGCGCGATTTTCGGCTCGCTGATCGGCGGTGCGGTGCTCAGCCTGGGGCTGGACTTACCGTTACTGTTCGCGATGCTGGCGGTGCCGGCCTTTATCGCTGCGTTGGCAATCATGGGCAATGGCCGGGCACGGCAACGGGCTGTCAGCCGTGCGGTGCTGGCGCAATAAACTCTTATTATTCAAGGAATTCGTCATGGCTCGCATCATAGGTGGCCTCGCTGTATCACACACCCCGACCATCGGCTTCGCCGTTGATCACGACAAACAGAACGAGGCCGCCTGGGCACCAATATTTGATGGTTTTGAACCCATCAAGGTGTGGCTGAAAGAGCAGCAGCCGGACGTGCTGTTCTACATTTTCAATGACCATGTGACGTCGTTTTTTTTCGACCACTACGGTGCGTTTTCTCTGGGGGTGGATGAGCGTTACGAAGTAGCCGACGAAGGCGGAAATCCGCGCGCGTTACCGGGAGTCGGCGGGCATGCGGCCCTGTCCCGGCATATCGGCGAAAGCCTGATGGCCGATGAATTCGACATGAGTTTTTTCCGTGACAAACCGCTGGATCACGGTTTCTTTTCGCCCATGTCGGCGCTGCTGCCCCACGAGCCGCACTGGCCGGTGCAAATCGTGCCGCTACAGGTCGGCGTGTTGCAGTTCCCCATTCCCAGTGCGTTGCGCTGCTACAAGCTGGGGCTGGCGCTGCGCCGCGCCATCGAAAGTTATCCAGAGGATTTGAAGGTCGCCATCGTCGCCACCGGCGGGGTTTCCCACCAGGTGCATGGGGAGCGTTGCGGCTTCAACAACCCGGAGTGGGATGCGCAGTTTGTCGACCTGCTGGTCAATGATCCGGTGCGTTTGACTGAAATGACCCTGGCCGAGTTTGCCACCCTTGGCGGCCTGGAGGGGGCAGAGGTCATTACCTGGCTGATCATGCGCGGTGCGTTGTCGGCTGTGGTGAAAAACCTGCATCAGGATTACTACCTGCCGTCCATGACCGGGATTGCCACCCTGTTGCTGGAGAACCAGGATCGCCCGGTGCCGGCCGAGGCCAATGCCCGTCATCGGGCACATATGCAGCACCAACTGGCAGGGATCGAGAAGTTGCCAGGCACTTACCCCTTCACCCTGGCCCGCAGTGCCAAGGGCTATCGCCTGAACAAGTTTTTGCACCGCATGATCGAGCCCGAATGGCGCCAGCGCTTTTTGGCCGGGCCTGAGGCGATGTTTGCCGAGTCCGGGCTCAGCGAAGAAGAACGTGACCTGTTGCGTCGTCGCGACTGGCGCGGGTTGATCCACTACGGAGTGATTTTCTTTGTGCTGGAAAAACTCGCGGCGGTATTGGGTATTCCCAATCTGCAGGTATATGCCGCCATGCGCGGCGAAAGCCTGGAAGACTTTATCCAGACCCGCAATCAGCAAGTGCTCTATTCAGTGGCGGGCAAAGCTTCGCGCTGATCGTGTTGCCCCCGCAAAGGGGGCGATTAACCAATACAAACGGAAAACAATAACAATGACTGTCACCCTCAACTCACGCAATTTCTGCGCGTTGGCGCTTGCCTGTGCGTTGCCTTTACCAGGCCAGGCGGCCGGCTTTGTCGACGATGCCAGCGTCAACCTGAACCTGCGCAATTTCTTTATCAACCGCAATTTTACCAACCCGGGCAATGCCCAGGGGTTGGCTCAGGAATGGACCCAGAACTTTATTCTGGACGCCAAGTCGGGTTTTACCCAAGGCACTGTCGGCTTCGGGGTGGATGCGCTGGGCCTGTATTCGATCAAGCTCGATGGCGGCAAGGGCAGTGGTGGCACCCAATTGTTGCCGGTGGGCAGTGACGGGCGCCCGGCTGACGATTTCGGGCGTCTGGCGGTGGCCGGGAAAATGAAAATCGGCAAGACCGTGCTCAAAGTGGGGGAGTGGATGCCGGTGCTGCCGATCCTGCGTTCCGATGATGGTCGCTCACTGCCACAAACCTTTGAAGGCGCTCAGGTAACCTCGCAGGACTTTGATGGCCTGACACTGTACGGCGGCCAATTCCGCAAAAACAGCCCGCGCAACGACTCGAGCATGGACGACATGTTTATGCAGGGCAAAGCGACGGTTACATCCGATCGCTTCAACTTTGTCGGCGGCGAATACACCTTCAACGAAAAACGCACGATGGTCGGCTTGTGGAATGCCGAGCTCAAGGACATCTACCAGCAGCAATACCTGCAAGTGACCCACAGCCAGCCGCTGGGCGACTGGACGCTGGGGGCCAACCTGGGTTACTTCCGGGGTACCGAAGAGGGCAGTGCCAAAGCCGGCAACCTGGATAACCGCACGGTGTCGGCGCTGCTTTCGGCCCGTTATGGTGGCAACACGTTCTATGTGGGCCTGCAAAAGGTCAGCGGTGATGACGGCTGGATGCGGGTCAATGGCACCAGCGGCGGAACCCTGGCCAATGACACGTACAACTCCAGCTACGACAGTGCCCGGGAGAAGTCCTGGCAGTTGCGCCACGACTACAACTTTGCAGCGCTTGGGGTGCCCGGCCTGACGTTGATGAACCGCTATCTCAGTGGCAGCAACGTGCATACCGGCACCATCACAGATGGCAAGGAATGGGGGCGTGAAACCGAGCTGGCCTACACCCTGCAGAGTGGCACGTTCAAAGACCTCAACCTGCGCATCCGCAACTCGACGATACGCCGCGACTACAGCACCAGCGAGTTTGATGAAAACCGTCTGATTGTCAGCTATCCGTTGAATATTCTCTGACTTCGGGTTATTTCACGGATCACGTCCATCAACGCCTGCGCCACCGGTGAGTGCAGGCTGGCGGTGCGTGAGGTCAGGCCGATGGCGCGGGAGGTATGGCGCAGTTCCAGCGGCAGGATGCACAGCTCGCCACTGGCGATTTCAGGCTCCAGTTGGTGTGCGGACACCGCCGCGAGCATGTCCGAGCGCAGCAGCAGGCCGCGGATGATAGCCATGTCGCCGCTCTCGACCGCCGGGCGCGGCGGCGCAATGCCAAATGCCGTAAAACAGTCGTCGAGCATATGTCGCGCCGGCGAGCCGGCCCGTGGCAGTACCCATTGCGCATCAGCCAGTTCGGCCTGCAAGGCACTTTTCGAATACAGCGGATGACCGCGTCGCGCCAGCACCACCATCTCCTCCGTCAGCAAGGCCTCGCCCGACAGGTCGCTGGCGTACGCTGTCGAGCGCAAGGCGCCGAAAATAAAATCGACATCGCCCGCGCGCAACTCGGTGGCCAGCAGATCGAACGGACTTTCGTTGGTGATCACCTGGATGCCGGGGTGTTCGCGCATCAGGCGCACGATGGCCTCGGGCAGGATGCGGGTGCGGCCCAAGGGCAGGGCACCCACCTGAACCACGCCCTGCAGCGCTCCCTGCAGGGCGCTGATATCGGTGTCGATATGGCGCAGTTCATTGAGGGCGCGGCGCACCGGGAACAGGATGTCGAGGCTGGCGCGGGTGGGCAGCAGGCCCCGTGGCGTACGTTCGAAGAGGGTTTGGCCGCAACCGCTTTCGAGCACCTTGAGGGTCGAGCTTATGGCCGGCTGGCTCAGCCCGAGCAGGCTGGCGACAGTCTGCATATGGTGGGTTTCGCACAGTTTGACAAAGACTTGCAGGCGTCGGGCCTGAAACAGGTACAGCGGCTCGTTCTGGGCTTTGTCTGCACCGTTGAGCAGCTGCGGGACGCTGTCCAGTTCGGCCAGCACGCGGCGGGCGCGAGGCAGCAGGCGGGTGCCGTAATCGGTCAGGCGCATGCCGTTGGCATGGCGCTCAAACAACAGCACGCCGAGGCGAGCCTCCAGTTCGGAAATCGAGCGGGTCACGACCGACTGTGCCCGGAACAGGGCTTCAGAGGCTTTGGACACACTGCCGTAGTCGGCCACCCGGACAAAGGCGCGCACGTGCATCAGGCTGGGTAGCTCACTCGGCTGCATGGGGGCAGGCTCTTTGATTGGGCAATACGGTGGGACTATGCCTGCCTGGAAGATGAGCTGGCAATAAATAAAACGCATACCTGTAACAAGCTTATGCATTACTCCGGAGCGGCAGGTGGGTGCGATCCTTTGGCCAACTGTTGAAGGAGCCCGCACATGAATGCATCACCCAAAACCGCACTGGTTGTCAGTGCCCACTCGGCCGATTTTGTCTGGCGCGCCGGCGGTTCCATCGCCTTGCATGCGCAACAGGGTTATGCGGTGCACATTGTTTGCCTGTCGTATGGCGAGCGCGGTGAATCCGCCAAGTTGTGGCGCAAAGGCGAGATGAGTGAACAGCGGGTCAAGCAGGCGCGCCGCGAGGAAGCGCAGCAGGCCGCGGATATTTTGGGCGCCAGCGTCGAATTCTTCGATATCGGCGACTACCCGATGCGCGCCGACAAGGACACGCTGTTTCGCCTGGCTGATGTGTTTCGCCGCGTGCAGCCGGAGTTTGTGCTCAGCCATTCGATCAAGGACCCGTACAACTACGATCATCCGCTGGCCATGAACCTGACCCAGGAGGCACGCATCATTGCTCAGGCCGAAGGTTACCGGCCGGGCGAGAGAATCATCGGGGCACCACCGGTGTACAGCTTCGAGCCGCATCAGCCGGAACAGTGCGAGTGGCGCCCGGATGTGCTGCTGGATATCACCGATGTGTGGGACAAAAAATACGCGGCCATTCAATGCATGGCCGGTCAGGAACATCTGTGGGAGTACTACACCCGTGTTGCTTTGCAGCGCGGGGTGCAGGCCAAGCGCAACGTGGGTATCGCCTCGGGGCGCAATATCGAGTATGCCGAGGGTTACCAGAGCATCTTCCCGCGTGTGACGGAGAACCTGGCATGAGCGAACTGATGGGTAAAACCGGCCTGGTCGTGCGCAATATACCCCGTGCCGACGCGGCGCTGGTCAACGAACTGGGACGCTACGGGGTGGCCACGATCCATGAGGCCCAGGGCCGCAAAGGCCTGTTGGCCCCTCGCATCACACCGATCCAGCGCGGTACGGTGATCAGCGGCACGGCAGTGACAGTGCTGGTAGCGCCAGGGGATAACTGGATGTTCCATGTTGCCGTGGAGCAATGCCAACCCGGCGACATTCTGGTGGTGGCACCGACTTCACCTTGTACCGACGGTTATTTTGGCGATCTGCTGGCCACCTCGCTCAAGGCCCGTGGTGTGCGTGCACTGATTATCGATGCGGGAGTTCGCGACACCCATACCTTGCGTGGCATGGGCTTCCCGGTGTGGTCGCGGGCCATCAGTGCCCAGGGCACGATCAAGGAAACATTGGGCTCGGTGAACCTGCCGATCATCTGCGCCGGGCAACTGGTCAACCCTGGGGATGTGGTGGTGGCGGATGACGACGGGGTAGTGATTGTGCGCCGCGTCGAGGTGGCGAAGGTGGTCGAGGCCAGCCGCGAGCGGGCTGATCTGGAAGACCACAAAGCCCTGCGCCTGGCCAAGGGCGAGCTGGGGCTTGATATCTATAACATGCGCGGGCGGCTGGCCGAGAAAGGCCTGCGTTACGTCGACAGCATTGAAGAACTCGGGGGCTGAGCATGACCCAGACCCGCATTCCTTGCCTGTTGATGCGCGGTGGCACCTCAAAGGGCGCGTATTTTCTGGCCAGCGACTTGCCCGCAGACCCGCTGTTGCGTGATCTCGTGCTGCTGGCGGTCATGGGTTCGCCGGACAGCCGGCAGATTGACGGCATCGGTGGTGCCGACTCGCTAACCAGCAAGGTTGCAATTATCCAGCCGTCTGCCCGGCCGGACGCTGATGTGGACTATCTGTTTGCGCAAGTGCTGGTGGATGAGCCGCGAGTCGACTACGGCCAGAACTGCGGCAATATCCTGTCCGGCGTCGGGCCGTTTGCCCTTGAGCGGGGGCTGGTGCCAGTGGCGGGGGATGTGACCCCGGTACGGATATATATGCAGAACAGCGGGCAGATCGCGATTGCCCATGTGCCCACATCTTCCGGCCGTGTCTGTTACAGCGGTGATGCGCGAATCGATGGTGTGCCGGGATTTGCCGCGCCCCTGGTCGTCGAGTTCGAAGACATCGCCGGGGCCAGCTGCGGTGCGCTATTGCCAACGGGTAACGCTGTTGATGTGCTGGACGGAGTTGCAGTGACCTGCATTGACAATGGCATGCCGGTAGTGTTGCTGCGGGCCCAGGAACTGGGATGCAGTGGCTATGAAAGCCCGGCACAGCTGGATGCGGACGTTGCGCTCAGAGCACGGCTTGAGTCGATCCGCATGCAGGCCGGTCTGGCCATGAACCTGGGTGATGTGCGCCAGCGTAATGTGCCGAAAATGTGCCTGGTGGCACCTGCACAGGCGGGGGGGGCGTTGTGTACACGTACATTCATTCCGCATCGCTGCCATACCAGTATTGGCGTATTCGGGGCGGTCAGCGTGGCTGCCGCGTGTTTGATCGAGGGGAGTGTGGCGGCAGGATTGGCCCGGGTAGGGAAGGGGGATGTGCGGCAACTTTCGGTAGAACACCCGACAGGAGAGTTCACGGTGGAGCTGCGTTTGCACCACGGCCAGTTGGCTGGGTGCGGGCTGATGCGCACGGCGCGGTTGCTGTTTGACGGGGTGGTGTGTGTGCCGGCGGCGGTCTGGGCAGGCTAGGACAAATGCGCGCTGGCGTGGTCTATGCTCTTGTTCCCACCGGTTTGCCGGTGTCCGCACAAACAGGAGGTTGACCATGAGCAAGAAGATTTTGGTGGTACTGACCAGCGTCGAGAAATACCCGAACCTTGATCGCGCCACAGGCTTATGGCTGGGCGAGGCCGTGCATTTTGTGCACAAGGTCGAGGCCGCAGGCTATGCCGTCGACTACGTCAGCCCGCAAGGAGGGTACACGCCGATCGACCCCCACAGCCTGGCCGCCGACATGGCGTCGCCGATTGACTGGCAGTGGTATCACGACAAGGCCTTCATGAACCGGCTGGGCGCGACGCTCAAGCCCGATCAGGTCAACCCGGATGACTACATCGCCATTTATTACGCGGGCGGCCATGGCGTTATCTGGGATTTTCCTGACAACGAGAAACTGCAAGCGCTCAGCCGTCATATCTATGAGCACGGCGGGGTGGTTTCGTCGGTGTGTCATGGCGCTGTGGGTTTACTGAATATCAAGCTGAGTAATGGTGAGCTGCTGGTCAAGGGCAAGAAAGTCACTGGTTTTTCCAATGAAGAGGAAGACCTGGCCGGATTAAGCCAGCATGTGCCGTACCTGACCGAAACCGAGCTGGTGAAGCGCGGTGCCTTGTATCAAAAGGCCGGTACCCCATGGGCACCGTTTGCCATCGCAGACGGACGGCTGATTACCGGGCAAAACCCGGCATCGGGCGGGCCGGTGGCCGAGTTGGTACTGGCGGCGATTCAGTAAAATCCCCCGTTCTAAAGCCGATGCAGGCCCCTCAGCCTGCATCCACCTGCCTGATACCCACATTAAACTTTTGAATCCCAAGGATATTCTGTAGCCTTGTCGCGCTTCAGTGCTTGTCCGTGCCTGATACATACATTCTCCCAGCGGGGCTTGCCGGCCCGGAGCTGGTGGTACACTCGACTTTCGCGCAACAGCGCTTGCAGGTCTTGCGAACATGACGCAAATTTCTGAACGACTTCTGGTTCAAGCCCACCTTGATGCCAAGCAGCCCAAGCCGTTGACTGAGGCTCAAGCCCTCAGCCTGCGGGCGCAAATCGCGGCTGAACTTAAAGCCCGCGACGCGGTGCTGGTGGCGCACTTTTATTGTGATCCGGTGATTCAGGCCCTGGCCGAAGAAACTGGCGGCTGTGTCTCTGACTCCCTGGAGATGGCCCGCTTTGGCGCGGCTCACCCGGCCAAGACCATTCTGGTGGCCGGTGTGCGCTTTATGGGCGAAACCGCAAAAATCCTCACCCCTGAAAAACGCGTGCTGATGCCGACGCTGGAGGCCACCTGCTCGCTGGACCTGGGCTGCCCGGTGGAAGAGTTCTCCGCGTTTTGCGACAAGCACCCCGAGCGCACGGTGGTGGTGTATGCCAACACGTCGGCGGCGGTCAAGGCCCGGGCGGACTGGGTGGTGACCTCAAGCTGCGCGCTGGAAATCGTCGAAAGCCTGATGGATAACGGCGAAACCATTATCTGGGGGCCGGACAAGCATCTGGGCCGTTATATCCAGCGCCAGACCGGTGCCGACATGCTGCTGTGGGACGGTGCCTGCATCGTTCACGAAGAGTTCAAGTCCAAGCAGCTGGAAGACATGAAGGCGCTGTACCCGGATGCAGCGATTCTGGTGCACCCGGAGTCGCCAGAGTCGGTGATCGATCTGGCCGATGCCGTGGGCTCTACCAGTCAGTTGATTGCTGCGGCGCAGAACCTGCCCAACAAGACCTTTATCGTGGCCACCGATCGCGGCATTTTCTACAAGATGCAGCAGTTGTGCCCGGACAAGGTGTTTATCGAAGCCCCGACCGCGGGTAACGGTGCGGCGTGCCGCAGTTGCGCGCACTGTCCGTGGATGGCGATGAATACCCTTGAGCGCACGCTGGAATGCTTGCAGCAGGGCAGCAACGAGATTTTTGTCGACCCGGCACTGGTGCCCCATGCCATTCGCCCGCTCAAGCGCATGCTCGATTTCACCCAGGCAGCGCGGTTGAAGCTGGCGGGGAATGCCTGATTAGCAAACCCGCTCCCACAGGAACTGAGCCAGTCAGGCTCAGTTCATCATGTCCTTGAGCGCCCGTTCCTGATCCATCAACTCCCGCTTGCGAGCATCCAGGCGTGCCGACAGCTGAAAGTTGTTGGTCAGCTTCTGGGCGAAATCCAGCTGCTGGATGGCCTGGCGGTAATCCCCCACCAATGCGAAGTACTCCGCACGGGCCTGGTGCAGGCCGATGATATTGCCTGACAAACCTCGGGTCTCGGCAACCGAATACCAGACATCCGGGTCGTCGGGGCGGCTCTTGAGCAGCGCCTCAAGGGCCTTGTCGGCTTCCTTGGGATTATTCTGCTTGAGCAGCAAATCAACCCGGGCCTGATTGAGCGGGTAATTGCCCGGGTACAGGGTGCGCATCCGGTCGATACGTTGCTGGGCTTCGCTCAGGCGGTTGCTGTCCATGTCCAGCTCGATCTGTGCCAGGTTATAGGTGATGTCGTTGGGCGCCTTTTCCAGCAGTGGCTTGAGGGTCTCGCGGGCTTCGTTGAACTGGCTGCCTTTTATATAGGCAATCGCCAGGCCATAACGGGCTACGTTATTTTTCGGGTTTTCATCCAGTTGCTGGCGAAAGCGTTTGGCGGCCAGCCCCGGGGTTTCTTCGTAATTGAGTTGCACCCGGGCGCGGATCAACTGATAGCGCAGGCTGTCTTCAGTGCCGCCTGGCCGGGTCTGTTCCGCGCGGTTGCGGGTATCGGCGATACGCGACTCGGTGACCGGGTGAGTCAGCAAAAATTCCGGCGGCCTGCCATCAAAACGGTACTGGCGCATCAGGCGCTCAAACATGGTGGGCATGGAGCGCGGGTCGTAACCGGCCTTTTCCAGATTGAGAATGCCGATGCGGTCAGCTTCCTGCTCATTCTGGCGCGAGAAGCGTCGCTGCTCTTGCAGGGCCGCAGCCTGGGTGCCGGCAATCGCAGCGATGCCGGCATCTCCTGCGCCAGAGGCTGCAACGATGATCCCGGCGAGCAGCGCTGCCATCATCGGCAGTTGCATGCGCTGCTGGGCTTCCACGCCACGGGCAAAGTGGCGTTGGGACAAGTGGGCCAGTTCGTGGGCCATTACCGAGGCATATTCACCTTCGGTCTGGGCATTGAGGAACAGGCCGCCGTTAACCCCGATGATGCCGCCGGGTGCGGCGAAGGCGTTGAGCTGCGGGCTGTTGATCAGGATGAATTCCAGGCGGCGGTCCTGCACCTGGCTGGTTTCGACCAGTTTGTAGACACTGGTCTCGACGTAGTCCTTGAGCTGCGGGTCGTTGAGTTGTGACACCTGGCCGCGCAACATGCCCAGCCAGGCGCGGCCCAGTTGGTACTCTTGCTGTGGCGAGACAATGGACGAACTGGCGTCACCCAGAGACGGTAAATCGTCGGCGAAACTCGGTGATGCGAGCAGGCAAGCGAGCGTCAACAGGGTAGGGCGCAGAAAAGTCATGCACAAGGCTCTGGTCGGTAAAGCGCTTACTGTAGCTGGACACTTGGCTGGCGACCAGTGGCGGGGTTGCTTGGGGTATTCTAGCCCGCATAAAAAAAGCCCTCTGTGGAGACGTATGCAATGACTGATGTGCTGGCCCATGATGCCGAACTGGATGCTGCCGGGCTCAATTGCCCGCTGCCACTGCTCAAGGCCAAGATGGCGCTTAACAAAATGGGCAGTGGCCAGACCCTCAAGGTGATTGCCACCGATGCCGGCTCACAACGGGACATTCGTACCTTCGCGCGCCTGGCAGGCCATGAATTGCTGCGTGAAGAAGTAGATGCTGGCACTTATCGCTACTGGTTACGCAAGGCCTGAGCCTTGCTTGACCTCGCTGTGGGAGCGAGCCTGCTCGCGAATGAATCGCTGCCGCAGAAGCGCTGCACTTTCTTTTAAGGAATATCGATGTTCAAGGTTTTACGTGGTTGGGTGCAGCGCTATTTCTCTGATGAAGAAGCGGTGGTGCTGGCGGTGTTGCTGGTGTTGGCTTTCACCGCCGTACTGACATTGGGCGGCATGCTGGCGCCGGTGCTGGCGGGCATGGTGCTGGCGTATTTAATGCAGGGCCTGGTGGTTGCACTGGAACGCATGCGGATGCCGGCCGCGGCGGCAGTCGGGCTGGTGTTTGCGCTGTTTATGGGGCTGTTGCTGGTGTTTCTGGTGGTGGTAGTGCCTTTGCTCTGGCATCAGTTGATCACCCTGTTCAACGAACTGCCGGGCATGCTTGCCAAGTGGCAATCGTTGTTGCTGTTGCTGCCTGAGCGCTACCCTCACCTCGTGTCGGATGAGCAGGTGTTACAGGCCATCGAAGTTGCACGGGGTGAAATCGGCAAGTTCGGGCAACTGGCACTGACCTTTTCGCTGTCCAGTTTGCCGCTGCTGGTCAACATCATGATTTATCTGGTGCTGGTGCCGATCCTGGTGTTTTTCTTCCTCAAGGACCGCGCGGTGATTGGCCGTTGGGTGCGGGGTTATTTGCCCCGTGAACGGGCATTGATAACCCGCGTGGCTGAAGAAATGAACCGCCAGATTGCCAATTACATTCGCGGCAAGGTGATCGAGATCATCATTTGTGGCGGCGTGACCTATATCGCCTTTGTCACCATGGGCCTCAACTATGCGGCCTTGCTGGCGCTGCTAGTGGGGGTTTCGGTAGTGGTGCCCTATGTCGGGGCGGTGGTGGTGACGGTGCCGGTGCTGCTGATTGCGCTGTTCCAGTGGGGCTGGAGCGATCAGTTTATCTACCTGATGGCGGTCTACGGGATCATTCAGACCCTGGACGGCAATGTGCTGGTACCGCTGCTGTTCTCCGAGGCGGTGAGCCTGCACCCGGTGGCGATCATTTGTGCGGTGCTGTTGTTTGGCGGTTTATGGGGGTTCTGGGGGATATTCTTTGCGATCCCGCTGGCGACCTTGTTCAAGGCCGTGCTCGATGCCTGGCCGCGAGAGCAGCAAGTCGTGTCACCGCTGCTGTAAATCACTGAACGCCAGAGATGAAAAAGCCCCGGCTCGTAAGAGTCGGGGCTTTTTCGTTACTGCATCAGCTTACGCTTGAATAACCGGGATATTGGCATTGGCTGCCGCTTCACGGAATTCGGCGATCTGATCAAAGCTCAGGTAGCGGTACACGTCCGCAGCCATGGTGTTGATCTCTGCCGCGTAGGCCATGTATTCCTCAACGGAAGGCAGGCGACCCAGGATCGAGGCCACCGACGCCAACTCGGCCGAAGCCAGGTAAACGTTCGCGCCGTCACCCAGACGGTTCGGGAAGTTACGGGTCGAAGTCGACACAACAGTCGAGTTCGGCTCTACACGTGCCTGGTTACCCATGCACAGCGAGCAGCCCGGCATTTCCATGCGCGCGCCAGCTTTGCCGTAGATACCGTAGTAGCCTTCTTCGGTCAGTTGGTGAGCGTCCATCTTGGTCGGCGGCGACAGCCACAGACGGGTTGGCAGCTGGCCTTTGACCTTGTCCAGCAACTTGCCCGCAGCGCGGAAGTGGCCGATGTTGGTCATGCACGAACCGATAAACACTTCGTCGATTTTCTCGCCAGCAACGCTGGACAGCAGACGGGCGTCATCCGGGTCGTTTGGCGCGCAGAGCACAGGCTCTTTGATGTCAGCCAGATCGATTTCGATAATGTGCGCGTATTCGGCGTCAGCATCGGCTTCCATCAGCTCAGGGTTGGCTACCCAGGCTTCCATCGCTTGAGCACGACGCTCGAGGGTACGTGCGTCGCCGTAACCTTCACCGATCATCCAGCGCAGCAGGGTGATGTTGGAATTCAGGTATTCGGTGATCGACTCTTTGGACAACTTGATGGTGCAACCGGCTGCCGAACGTTCTGCCGAAGCGTCGGACAGTTCGAAGGCTTGCTCGATGCTCAGGTTGTCCAGACCTTCGATTTCCAGGATACGACCCGAGAATTCGTTGATCTTGCCTTTCTTCTCTACCGTCAGCAGGCCTTTCTGGATAGCGACGTAAGGAATGGCGTGAACCAGGTCACGCAGGGTGATGCCCGGTTGCATTTCGCCCTTGAAGCGAACCAGAACCGATTCCGGCATATCCAATGGCATTACGCCAGTAGCTGCGGCGAACGCCACCAGGCCCGAACCGGCCGGGAACGAAATGCCCATCGGGAAACGGGTGTGGGAGTCACCACCGGTACCGACGGTATCCGGCAGCAGCATGCGGTTCAGCCAGCTGTGGATGATGCCGTCGCCCGGACGCAGGGAAACACCGCCGCGGGTCATGATGAAATCAGGCAGGGTGTGGTGGGTGGTCACGTCGATCGGCTTTGGATAAGCCGCGGTGTGGCAGAACGACTGCATCACCAGATCAGCGGAGAAGCCCAGGCACGCCAGGTCCTTCAGTTCGTCACGGGTCATAGGACCGGTGGTGTCCTGAGAACCTACGGTGGTCATCTTCGGTTCGCAGTAAGTGCCTGGACGAACGCCAGTCACGCCGCAAGCCTTGCCGACCATTTTCTGCGCCAGGGTGAAACCCTTGGTGCTTTCAACCGGTGCTTCAGGCTTCTTGAACAGGTCGGTAGGGCCCAGACCCAGCTCGGCGCGAGCCTTCTCGGTGAGGCCGCGGCCGATGATCAGCGGAATACGGCCGCCAGCGCGTACTTCGTCCAACAGAACCGGGGTTTTCAGTTCGAAAGTGGTGATGACTTCGTCAGTACCGTGCTTGCAGACTTTGCCTGCGTGCGGGTACAGGTCGATCACGTCGCCCATGTTGATGTTGGAAACATCAAATTCGATTGGCAGTGCGCCAGCATCTTCCATGGTGTTGTAGAAGATCGGAGCGATTTTGCTGCCGAAGCAGAAACCGCCGGCACGCTTGTTCGGTACATAAGGAACGTCGTCGCCGAAGAACCACAGTACGGAGTTGGTTGCCGACTTGCGCGACGAACCGGTACCGACTACGTCACCGACGTAAGCGATAGGGAAGCCCTGGCCGCGCATTTCTTCGATTTGCTTCATCGGGCCGATGGAGCCTTGCACGTCCGGCACGATACCGTCACGGGCCATTTTCAGCATGGCCAGGGCGTGCAGCGGGATGTCAGGGCGCGACCAGGCGTCCGGTGCCGGCGACAGGTCGTCGGTGTTGGTTTCGCCGGTTACCTTGAACACGCGCAGGCTGATTTTGTCAGCCAGGGTAGGGCGGTTCTTGAACCACTCGCCGTCAGCCCAGGACTGCACCACGGCTTTGGCGTGGGCATTGCCGTTCTTGGCTTTTTCTGCAACGTCGTGGAAGGCGTCAAACATCAGCAGGGTGTGCTTGAGTTGCTCGGCGGCAACCGGAGCCAGCTCCGCGTCGTCCAGCAGGTCAACCAGGGTCACGATGTTGTAGCCGCCCTGCATGGTGCCAAGCAGTTCAACAGCGCGTTTTTTGCTGATCAGCGGAGAGGTCGCTTCGCCTTTGGCAATCGCGGCCAGGAAGCCGGCTTTTACGTAAGCAGCTTCGTCAACACCCGGCGGAATGCGGTTGGTGATCAGGTCAACGAGGAATTCTTCTTCGCCGGCAGGCGGGTTTTTCAGCAGCTCAACCAGGCCTGCGGTTTGTTCGGCGTTAAGCGGCTGGGGAACGATACCCAGTGCTGCGCGCTCTTCGATATGTTTGCGGTAGGCTTCAAGCACAGTTATTACCCTCATCATTGGTCCCAAATGGGTGTCCGGGACGCTCATCCAGGAATGCCGAGCACTCATGCGCTGCGCGGCTTTATGAGCCGCTTGGCCAGAGTTTCAAGGATTCCCAACAGAAGCTGTTTTCAAAGTTTTACGCCTTCCGAACGGGGGAGATGATGAATGTCGGTGGGGGTATCTGCAGTGCAAACACCCCTCACCAACACCGTTCTTCGGGATCAACTGTGCTCGTGACGCTTTGAAAACAGCTTCTAACGGACATTGGCGCCTTAAAAGGCAGGCCGATTCTACGGTAAAAACTTGTTAAAGGTAAGTTAGGCCCTGAAGGTTGAGGGGTGATCTGCGTTAGACAAAGGGCTAACATGGCCACCTGTTTCGTTCTGCAGTGCTCTATTTCGCCATGTCCAATCAAACCATCAAGACCCCCTGCATAGGCCTTTGCTCAACGGTTTACGGCGACCTTGTGTGCCGTGGTTGCAAGCGTTTCCATCATGAAGTGATCAACTGGAACGGTTACAACGAGGAAGAAAAGCGTGCCGTGTGGCGTCGGCTCGAGCAGCTTTTGGTGCAGGTGATGGCCGGCAAGGTCGAAGTGTTCGACCGGGCCACGCTGCGTGACCAGCTGGTGGCGCGCAAAATCCGCTTTGTGCCTGCCCAGTCCGAGTATTGCTGGGCCTACCAGCTGATTGCCCGCGGGGCGCGGGTGATCAACCAGCTGGAGCTGTACGGCATGGTGCTGTTGCCTGAGTTTCGCGGCTGGCCGCTGACCGATCTGCGCGATGCCATTGATCGGGAATTTTTCCTCCTGTCCGAAGCGCATTATCAGCGCTATATCGCCCCGGGCTTTCTGAAGGATGCGTTTGGCGAGTAAGCGCTCAGAGCTTGCTCGCCAGTTGCTCCAGATGCTCGACGATGTCATCGGGCTTGAGCACCAGAATGTCGCTTTCCAGCTTGTCGATCACCACTTCGGCGGTATTGCCGATCAGGGCCCCGGAAAAGCCGGTACGGGCGACGGTGCCCATCACGGTGACCACGGCGTCCAGGTTTTTGGCTACCCGCGGAATGATCACGTCCGCCGGGCCTTCTTCAATATGCAGGCGGCTGTCGTCAATTTCGCATTGTTGCTGGAAGACTTTACATTCTGCGCGGTAGGTCTGTTCCAGCTCGGTATCCAGCGGGTAGACCGCGTCGACTGTTGCGAGCATTGGCGCCGGGTGGGCGCTGACCACATGCAGTTCGGCATGGGCCATGCTGGCGATGCGAAAGCCGTGGTCGACAATGCTGGTATGCAGGGCCATATGCTCCGGGTCGTTATTGCCCACGTCGACGGCTGCCAGTATCACGCCGTGCTCCCAGCTCTGTGCTGTTTTGGCCAGCAGCACCGGGCTTGGGCAATAGCGCAGCAGTTTCCAGTCTTCAGGGGTCAGCAGGACTTTTTTTAGCGGGTTGTCGGGCACATGCTGTTTGATCACCAGCCCGCAGTTGTGCGCCTGCTGCACTTTGATAATGGTGGCGTGCTGGCTTTCGTGCCAGGCCTGCTCGCTGCTCACACTGTAGGCTTCGCTTTTGAGGCTGCTTTCAAGCACGCTCAGCAGGGCTGAGTGGTCATTTTTTTTATCGCAGATCAATAGATGCAGATGCGCCTTGGTGTGACTGGCAATGTGCTTGGCCCGCTTGAGTGCGAGGCTTTCCATCAGGTGAGGCTCGATGACGACCAACAGGCTGTTAATGCTGTGCATGACCGGTGACTCCACATGTAATAGAAACGGCGTGCATTCACTATAGTTGGTCGGCAGTTGAACCTGCGTTGATGCATATCAAGTTGTGTCGTTGGTGCTGCGCGCCGGGGCCCGTATAATCACCGGCTCGCCTCAATTCAGTCTTTGTGAGTCCCATGTCAGCAATTGTTCAAATCACTGCCGGTCTGCCGTGCAATTCCCAATGCCTGGGAGTGTGCGCGTGAATCTTCCTGAAATTCATGAGTTCCTGGGTTGCCGAACGCCTGACGGCTGGATTGCAGCGGCACTGGCTGATCAGGAAACCCTGCTGATCGATCACAAAAACTGCGAGTTCAAGGCCGCCAGCACGGCGCTGAGCCTGATCGCCAAATATCACTCCCATGTTGACCTGATCAATATGATGTCGCGTCTGGCTCGTGAAGAGCTGGTGCACCACGAGCAAGTCATGCGTCTGATGAAAAAGCGCAAGATCGAGCTGCACCAGCTATCGGCCGGGCGCTATGCCTCGGCGCTGCGCAAGGTGGTGCGCAACCATGAGCCGGTCAAGCTGGTGGATACCCTGGTGGTGGGGGCGTTTATCGAGGCCCGCAGCTGCGAGCGTTTCGAGGCGCTGGTGCCGCATCTGGACGAAGAGCTCGGCAAGTTCTACTTCGGTCTGCTCAAGAGCGAGGCCCGACATTTCCAGGGTTATCTGAAGCTGGCCTACCAGTACGGCGACGCCAAGGATATCGCCCAGGTAATCGAGCGGGTGAGGGCGGCGGAGCAGGAGCTGATTGAGTCGCCGGATGTTGAATTCCGCTTTCATAGTGGTGTGCCGGCAGTTTCTTGAGTCTTCTGTAGATCTACTGTGGGAGCGGGCTTGCTCGCGATGCAGACGCTGCGGTCTGTCATGCAGGCAGGGCGATGCCCTCGCGAGCAAGCCCGCTCCCACAACAATCCCGCCATCATCTAGATAGTTGCTCTCTTAAGTACCGGTTTGCGTGCCCGCTGAAAAACCAGATAGATAGCCACCTAATAATCGGCTTGACATTAGCTGCCTAGACAGTAATATTTAGAAACATTACTGCCTAGGCAGCTTCCTGGTGCCCTGATGAAGCATTTTCACCCCGATAACTTTCAAAACTGCACCCTGGGTTTGCTCCTGGGGCGCACGGCCATGCTCAAAGACAAGATCATTGACCGCCATATGGAGCCTTACGGCATCACCGCGGCGCAGTTCAAGGTGCTGATCATCATGGCCCAGTTCGACGTCGACACTCCGGCTGAGCTTTGCCGCCATCTGTGCCTGGACAGCGGCTCGATGACGCGCATGCTCGATCGTCTTGAGCAGAAAAACCTGCTGGTGCGCCAGCGTTCCGAGGCTGACCGTCGCCAGGTGCGGCTGGTACTGAGCGAAGACGGCAAGGCCCTGGCAGGCCTTCTGCCGAAGGTCGGTGCCGATGCGATGAACCAGCTGGCCGGCGCCATCAGCCCGCAAGAACTGCAAAGCCTGGAACAGATCCTCAAGAAAATACTGTTGGCAGCGGGTGATCCCATCACTGTCATGCGTTTAGGTGAAAAATGAGCCACAAGACACTGCGTACAGGCCTTAGCCTGGTTTTTACGTCGATGTTGCTGGCCGGTTGTGCCAGCTACAGCGGGCTGAACACCGAGGGCGTGAGCCAGGACGGGAAAAACCTGGAAGCGGCCAGGACCCTTGCAGGCATTGCCGTCAGCCCGGCGGCATGGCCTGAAAAGGACTGGTGGAAGCGCCTGGGCGACACTCAGCTGGATGGCTTGATCGAACAAGCGTTGCGCGACAGCCCTGATATGCAAATAGCGAGTGCCCGCGCCCATCAAGCAACGGCTGCAGCCGGGGCTGCAGATGCCGCACGCATGCCGACCCTGGATGCCGAGGCCGATGTTTCGCGTTCGCGCCTGTCGCGTTCCCAGGATCCGACCGGCCAGGGTGGCCGTTACGACACGCTACGCAACGCCAGTCTGACATTTAATTACACCTTCGACCTATGGGGTGGCCAGCGTGCGGCCTGGGAAGCGGCGTTGGGCCAGGCCCGCGCTGCCGAAGTCGACACTCAGGCCGCGAGCCTGACCCTGGCTGCCGATGTAGCGCGGGGGTATAGCAGCCTGGGACATGCCTTTATCGTGCGCGACCTGGCCAGGGATGACCTGGAACGCACCGGTAAAATGCTGGACCTGAGCAAGCGCCGCCTGCAAGCTGGTATCGACAGCCATTACCAGTACCAGCAAACCGAAAGCCTTGAGGCCAGCTCCCAGGAGCAGTTGATCAATGCTGAAAAACAACTCAAAAGTGCACGCATCGCGCTGGCGGTGTTGTTGGGCAAGGGGCCGGACCGCGGGATGGATATCGCTCGCCCGAAAACCCTCGCCCCGGGCGCCGTGGCGTTACCGAGCAGCTTGCCAGCTGAACTGCTGGGGCGTCGCCCCGATCTGGTGGCTGCGCGCTGGCGGGTAGAGGCAGCGAGCAAGAATATTGCCGCCGCCCGGACGCGTTTTTATCCCAATCTCAATTTGAGTGCAGCGGCGGGAACCCAGTCGTTGCTGGGTGATGCGCTGTTCGGTTCTGCCAGTCGCTTCCTCAATATTGCCCCGGCGATTTCGCTGCCGATCTTTGATGGCGGGCGTTTGCGTGCCGGGCTGGATGCAGAGGACGCCAATTACGATCTGGCGGTGGCGCAATACAACAAGATTCTGGTCGGCGCCCTGGGCGATGTCAGTGACACCCTGGCGCAGTTAAGTGCCGTGGGCCAGCAGATAAGCGCCCAGCAACGGGCCACCCAGATCGCTCAGGAGTCGTTCGATACCGTCTTGCAGCGCTACGGCTCGGGTGTCGGCAACTACCTTGACGTGCTCAGCATCGAGCAGCAATTGTTGCAGGCGCAGCGCCAGCTGGCGGGCCTGAATGCCGAGCAGATCGACCTTTCGATTCAACTGATGCAAGCCCTGGGTGGTGGATTTGAGCCCGGCACTACCGCCGAGACCGCTCCCACTGAAGTCCTCGCTGGCAGAATAATTTAGGTACCCGTCATGGCCACTGTGCAAACACCGAATGAAACGCAACACCCCCAGGACGCTGCCAGCCAGCGCAAACGCAAGCTCTGGCTGAGCGGCCTGGCAATTTTGGTCATCCTGCTCGGGCTGGGTGTCTGGGCCTGGGAAGAGCTCTATGGTCGCTGGAATGAAAGCACCGACGATGCCTATGTAAATGGCAACGTGGTTGAAATCACCCCGTTGGTCACCGGTACGGTGGTGAGTATCGGCGCCGATGATGGCGATCTGGTGCATGAAGGGCAGGTGCTGATTGACTTCGATCCGAGCGATGCCCAGGTCGGCCTGCAGAGCGCTGAAGCCAATCTGGCCCGTACCGTGCGCCAGGTACGCGGCCTGTTCAGTGATGTGAAGGGCATGAAAGCCCAGGTGGCTGCGCAGAAAGTTGAAGTGCAGAAAAACCAGGACAACTACAGCCGCCGTAAAAGCCTGGCAGCAGGCGGGGCGATCTCTCAGGAAGAGTTGTCCCATGCCCGGGATGATCTGTCTTCGGCGCAAAGCGCCTTGCGCAATGCCGAGCAAAAACTCGACACCACCCTGGCGCTGGTCGATAACACCACGGTGGCCAACCACCCGGATGTGAAGGCTGCAGCGGCGCAACTGCGCCAGGCGTACCTGGCCAATGCCCGTTCCACCCTGATTGCGCCGGTCACCGGTTATGTGGCCAAGCGCACCGTGCAGCTGGGCCAGCGGGTTCAGCCGGGCACGGCGTTGATGGCGGTCATTCCGCTTAACCAGCTGTGGATCGATGCCAACTTCAAGGAAACCCAGTTGCACAAGATGCGTATCGGGCAGGCGGTGGATATTGAGTCTGATATCTACGGCAGTGGCGTGAAATACAGCGGCACCATCGACAGTATCGGTGCCGGTACCGGCAGTGCATTTGCCCTGTTGCCCGCGCAAAATGCCACGGGCAACTGGATCAAGATTGTCCAGCGTGTGCCGGTGCGTATTCATATCAATGCCGATGAGCTGGCCGAGCACCCGTTGCGGGTCGGCTTGTCGACGACTGTGGATGTCAACCTGCGTGACCAAAGTGGTCCGGTACTGGCTCAGCAACCGCCGCAAAAAGCTTCGTTCTCCACCACGGTGTATGCGCAGCAATTGGTCGATGCCGAAGCCCTGATTACGCGTTTGATTGACAGCAACAGCGCTGGCACTGGCGACATGGCCGCCCAACGCTGATTCGCCAATCCATGAGCCCCGCCGCAAGGGTGGGGCTGCATCCCCGGTTTTAAAGGATTTGCGATGAGTACAAACGCGTCATTTTCCCCTCCCAGCCTGGTAATGGCCACGATCGGCCTGTCGCTGGCGACCTTTATGCAGGTGCTGGACACCACCATCGCCAACGTCGCCTTGCCCACCATCTCCGGTAATCTTGGGGTGAGTTCGGAGCAGGGTACCTGGGTCATTACGTCATTTGCGGTCAGTAACGCGATTGCCTTGCCGTTAACCGGCTGGCTCAGCCGGCGTTTTGGTGAGGTTAAGTTGTTTCTGTGGGCCACGATGCTGTTCGTTCTGGCCTCGTTTTTGTGCGGTATTTCCACCTCGATGCCAGAGCTGGTCGGGTTTCGCGTGCTCCAGGGGTTGGTGGCAGGGCCGCTTTATCCCATGACCCAGACTTTGCTGATTGCGGTGTATCCCCCGGCAAAACGGGGGATGGCATTGGCATTGCTGGCAATGGTCACGGTGGTTGCACCGATTGCCGGGCCTATTTTGGGCGGCTGGATCACCGACAGTTATAGTTGGCCGTGGATCTTCTTTATCAATATCCCGATCGGTATTTTTGCCGTGATGGTGGTTCGCCAGCAACTCAAGGCGCGCCCGGTGGTGATTACCCGTCAACCGATGGATTACGTGGGGCTAATCACCTTGATCATCGGTGTGGGTGCGTTGCAGATCGTGCTCGACAAGGGCAATGATCTGGACTGGTTCGAGTCCAGTTTCATTCTCTCGGGCACGGCGTTATCGGTAGTGGCACTGGCGGCCTTTATCATTTGGGAAATGACAGACAAGCATCCGATCGTCAACTTGCGCCTGTTTGCTCACCGTAACTTCCGGATTGGCACCATTGTGCTGGTGTTGGGTTATGCCGGGTTCTTTGGTATCAACCTGATTTTGCCGCAATGGCTGCAGACGCAGATGGGCTATACCGCTACCTGGGCCGGTCTGGCGGTGGCACCGATCGGGATCTTGCCGGTTTTGATGTCGCCCTTTGTGGGCAAGTACGCGAATAAATTCGACTTGCGCCTGTTGGCCGGGCTGGCCTTTTTGGCTATTGGCCTGAGCTGCTTTATGCGTGCCGAGTTCACCAATGAGGTGGATTTCCAGCATATCGCGATGGTGCAGCTGTTTATGGGGATTGGCGTGGCCCTGTTCTTTATGCCGACCTTGACCATTTTGATGTCGGATTTGCCGCCGCATCAGATTGCTGATGGCGCGGGGCTAGCGACCTTCCTGCGCACACTGGGCGGCAGCTTTGCGGCGTCCTTGACCACCTGGATCTGGATTCGCCGGGCGGATCAGCATCATGCCTACTTGAGCGAAAGCATCAGCGCCTATGACCCTGTGACCCGGCATACGCTCGAAAGCCTGGGCGGTGCCAGCACGCCCGCCTATGCACAGATGGACAAGATTCTGACCAGTCAGGCCTATATGTTCTCCACCGTGGATTACTTCACCATGATGGGTTGGCTGTTTATGGGCTTGATTCTGCTGGTGTGGCTGGCGAAACCGCCGTTTATAGCCAAGGCGGGGCCGGCGACCAGCGGGCATTAGAGGTAGAGGGGCTGGAGCCCTGCAAGTCCCTTGTGGGAGCGAGCCTGCTCGCGAAAGTCGGCATGCGGTTTATCTGTGATGTTGCGCAGAAACCTTCGCGAGCAGGCTCGCTCCCACGAGTTTACTGTGCGCCAGGCGGAGCAAAATCAAACGGCGCCAGCTGCATGCCTTGCTCATCCACTTGCAGTACCCAGCCCTGGCGGTCCCAGTCACCCAGCACAATGCGCCGGGCGGTCTGTTCGCCGATCTGCAGTTTGTGTATCGCCGGGCGGTGGGTGTGGCCGTGAATCAGGGTGTGCACACCAAAGTGCGCCATGATCCGGGGTACTTCCTCGGGGGTCACGTCAACGATGTCGTTGGCTTTCATGCGGGTCTGGGCGCGGCTTTCGCTGCGCAGCTTGCGCGCCAGTTTATGCCGGGTGCTCAGCGGCAGGTGGCGCAGGACCCACAAAGTGACGGGGTTGCGCAGGATGCGTCGCAGGCGCATATAGGCTTCGTCGCGCGTGCACAGGCTGTCGCCGTGCATCAACAAAACCGCTTCGCCATAGAAGTCGACCACGCTGGGGTCTTTGATCAGGGTGCAGCCAGCCGCTTTACAAAAGGCCTGGCCCAGTAAAAAGTCGCGGTTGCCGTGCATCAGAAAGATCTGCGTGCCGGTCTCGCTCAGGGTGCGCAGCGCTGCACAGATCGAGCGCTGATAGGGGGTCATGGCATCGTCGCCAATCCAGGCTTCGAAAAAGTCGCCCAGGATGTAGAGCGCCTGAGCCGAGCGCGCACGCCCGGTCAGGAAATCCAGAAACGCCCGGGTAATGTCCGGGCGCTCCTCTTCCAGATGCAAATCTGAAATCAGCAGTATCACTCAATGATCTCTGCTTTCTCGACGATCACGTCATCTTTAGGCACGTCCTGGTGGCCGGCTTTGGACGTGGTGGCAACGCCTTTGATCTTGTCTACTACGTCCTGGCCTGCAACGACTTTACCGAATACGGCGTAGCCCCAGCCCTGAGCGGTTTTGCCGCTGTGGTTGAGGAAGCTGTTGTCAGCCACGTTGATGAAGAACTGGGCGGAAGCCGAATGCGGTTCCAT
Organism: Pseudomonas sp. FSL R10-0056; assembly: GCF_009600105.1. Lineage (NCBI taxonomy): Bacteria > Pseudomonadati > Pseudomonadota > Gammaproteobacteria > Pseudomonadales > Pseudomonadaceae > Pseudomonas > Pseudomonas sp. FSL R10-0056. Next base: position 5,505 of record NZ_WIWL01000142.1, on the reverse strand, counting down.
GGTGCGAGCCATGGCCACGGTGTACTTCTCGTTCGGCAGGCCGTTGTCGGCTTCGTTCTGGATGCTTGGACGCTTGTCTTTCTTTTCTTTCATGCCTGGCTCAAAACCGCCGCCCTGGATCATGAAGTTGCCGATTACACGGTGGAAAACGGTGTTTTCGTAGTGGCCGGCTTTTACGTATTCGATGAAGTTGGCTACGGTGATCGGTGCTTTTTCAGCGTTCAGTTCGATCACGATGTCGCCGTGGTTGGTGCTCAGTTTTACTTGGGTCATGGTCGTATCGCTCTATCAGGGAATTCGTCGGGCCGGGGAGCGGGGTGAACACACCTCAATCTCCCGGGCTGGCTGGGTAGATACAGCCGCGGGCGGAGTTTAGCGTGCTCGCACGGCATTTCGATGGTGTTTTTCCCATATGGGGACTAAAAGCCGGCATTTCAATCGCTTTGATTGAGCACCTGCTCTGTCAGTGACTTGGCGGCATCGGCTATGATAGGCGCTTTGATTTAGTCGGCCGACCCAGGCCGCGCACCCTGTTACGTTCAAGGATCCTATGAGCAAGCCCACTGTCGACCCCACTCTGAATCCAAAGGCTGGCCCTGCTGTCCCGGCTAACTTCCTGCGTCCAATCGTTCAGGCGGACCTAGACTCGGGTAAATACACACAGATCGTGACCCGCTTTCCGCCGGAGCCAAACGGCTATCTGCACATCGGTCATGCCAAATCCATTTGTGTGAACTTTGGGCTGGCTCAAGAGTTTGGCGGCGTGACGCATTTGCGTTTTGACGACACCAACCCGGCAAAAGAAGACCAGGAATACATCGACGCCATCGAAAGCGACGTCAAGTGGCTGGGCTTCGAGTGGGCCGGTGAAGTGCGTTACGCGTCGCAATACTTCGATCAACTGCACGAGTGGGCGATTTACCTGATCAAAGAAGGCAAGGCCTACGTCTGCGACCTGACGCCCGAGCAAGCCAAGGAATACCGTGGCAGCCTGACCGAGCCCGGCAAGAACAGCCCGTTCCGCGACCGTAGCGTTGAAGAGAACCTGGATCTGTTCGCCCGCATGACCGCCGGTGAGTTTGAAGACGGCAAGCGTGTGCTGCGCGCCAAGATCGACATGGCCTCGCCGAACATGAACCTGCGCGACCCGATCATGTACCGCATCCGTCATGCCCATCACCACCAGACCGGTGACAAGTGGTGCATCTACCCCAACTATGACTTCACTCACGGTCAGTCGGATGCCATTGAAGGCATCACCCATTCGATCTGCACCCTGGAGTTCGAAAGCCATCGTCCGTTGTACGAATGGTTCCTGGACAGCCTGCCAGTACCGGCGCGCCCGCGTCAGTACGAGTTCAGCCGTCTGAACCTCAACTACACCATCACCAGCAAGCGCAAGCTCAAGCAGCTGGTCGATGAAAAGCACGTCAACGGCTGGGATGACCCGCGCATGTCGACGCTGTCGGGTTTCCGCCGTCGCGGTTACACGCCTAAATCGATTCGTAATTTCTGTGACATGGTCGGCACCAACCGTTCTGACGGTGTTGTTGACTTCGGCATGCTGGAATTCAGCATCCGTGACGACCTTGATCACAGCGCGCCGCGTGCCATGTGCGTGCTGCGTCCATTGAAGGTGATTATTACCAACTACCCGGAAGGTCAGGTCGAAAACCTCGAGCTGCCTTGCCACCCTAAGGAAGACATGGGTGTGCGGGTGTTGCCGTTTGCCCGTGAAATCTACATCGACCGTGAAGACTTCATGGAAGAGCCGCCAAAAGGCTACAAGCGTCTTGAGCCTGCGGGCGAAGTGCGTTTGCGCGGCAGCTATGTGATCCGTGCCGACGAAGCGATCAAGGACGCCGATGGCAACATCGTTGAACTGCATTGCTCGTACGACCCGCTGACCCTGGGTAAAAACCCCGAGGGTCGCAAGGTCAAGGGTGTTGTGCACTGGGTGCCGGCGGCTGCCAGCGTCGAATGCGAAGTGCGTTTGTATGATCGTCTGTTCCGCTCGCCGAACCCTGAAAAGGCCGAAGACGGCGCGGGCTTCCTGGAAAACATCAACCCTGACTCGCTGCAGGTACTGACCGGTTGTCGTGCTGAACCCTCGCTGGGCAATGCACAGCCGGAAGACCGTTTCCAGTTCGAGCGCGAAGGCTACTTCTGCGCAGATATCAAGGACTCGAAACCCGGTCACCCGGTATTCAACCGTACCGTGACCCTGCGTGATTCGTGGGGCCAGTGATCAAGTTTTGAAGGAACAAGCCGTGCTTACGATCTACAACACGCTCACCAAGAGCAAAGAAGTTTTCAAGCCGCTGGACGGCAACAATGTGCGCATGTACGTGTGCGGCATGACTGTGTACGACTACTGCCACATCGGCCATGGTCGCAGCATGATTGCCTTCGATCTGGTGACCCGCTGGTTGCGTTTCAGCGGCTACAACCTGACCTACGTGCGCAACATTACGGACATTGAAGACAAGATCATCAATCGTGCGCGTGAAAACGGCGAGCCTTTCGAGGTGCTGACCGAGCGCATGATCGCGGCCATGCATGAAGATGAAGCGCGGCTCAATATCCTCAAGCCGGATATGGAGCCTCGTGCCACGGATCATATTCCTGGCATGCACGCGATGATCCAGACCCTGATCGACAAGGGTTACGCCTATGCCCCGGGCAATGGTGACGTGTACTACCGCGTTGCCAAGTTCATGGGCTACGGCAAGCTGTCGCGCAAAAAGATCGAAGATCTGCGCATCGGCGCGCGCATCGAGGTCGACGAGGCCAAGGACGATCCGCTGGACTTCGTGTTGTGGAAAGGCGTCAAGCCTGGCGAGCCGAGCTGGGAGTCGCCGTGGGGCCCGGGTCGTCCGGGCTGGCACATTGAATGCTCGGTGATGTCTACCTGCTGCCTGGGTGAGACCTTCGATATTCATGGCGGCGGCAGCGACCTGGAGTTTCCGCACCATGAGAACGAAATCGCCCAAAGCGAGGCGGCTACGGGTAAAACCTACGCCAATGCCTGGATGCATTGCGGGATGATTCGCATCAATGGCGAGAAGATGTCCAAGTCCTTGAACAACTTCTTCACCATTCGCGACGTTCTGGCGAAGTATCACCCGGAGGTTGTGCGTTATCTGTTGGTGTCGAGCCACTACCGTAGTTCGATCAACTATTCGGAAGACAATCTCAAGGATGCCAAGGCAGCCCTTGATCGCTTCTATAACGCACTGAAAGGGTTGCCCAAGGTTGCTCCGGCCGGTGGTGAAGCCTTTGTTGAGCGCTTTACCCAGGTCATGAACGACGACTTCGGTACGCCGGAAGCCTGTGCGGTGCTGTTCGAGATGGTTCGCGAGATCAACCGGTTGCGCGAAACCGATCTGCAGGCGGCTGCCGGTCTGGCGGCACGTCTCAAGCAATTGGCCGATGTGCTGGGTGTGTTGCAGCTTGAAGCGGATGACTTTCTGCAGGCCGGTGCTGAAGGCAAGATCGATGCCGCTCAGGTGCAGGCCTTGATCGATGCGCGTCTGGCTGCCCGCGCTGCCAAGGACTGGGCGGAGTCTGACCGTATCCGTGATCAGCTCGCGGCAATGGGTGTGGTGCTGGAAGACAGTAAAGGCGGGACAACCTGGCGCTTGGCTGACTAGATTGCCCGTTGTGTGAACAAAAGCCCGTACGGGGCGTGATGCTGATGATTTTGTGGGAGCGAGCCTGCTCGCGAAGGTCTCGGGTGGGCTTTCGCGAGCAGGCTCGCTCCCACAATTGAGGTCATGGCATTGCGCCAAGTGCGGGCTTTTGTTTGCCCGGATTTTAGCGGCGCCAATAAAAACGGCACCCGAAGGTGCCGTTTTTTTGCAGCGCTTTGCACTAGTTGCCGTGCAATTCTTCGGCTGCGTATAAGGTGTTTTCCAGCAGGCAGGCACGAGTCATCGGGCCTACGCCGCCCGGTACCGGGGTGATCCAGCCCGCGCGGGGCAGGGCAGTCTCGTACACCACGTCGCCCACCAGCTTGCCATCAGCCTGGCGGTTGATGCCCACGTCGATGACGATGGCGCCTTCCTTGATCCATTCGCCTTTGACCAGGCCAGGCTTGCCGGCAGCTACCACCACCAGGTCGGCGCGGCCAACGTGGCCGGCCAGGTCCTTGGTGAAACGGTGGGTTACGGTCACGGTGCAGCCAGCCAGCAGCAATTCCATGGCCATCGGGCGTCCAACGATATTGGAGGCGCCGACAATGACCGCGTCCATTCCGTACAGGTCCTGGCCGGTGCTTTCCAGCAGGGCCATGATGCCTTTGGGGGTGCATGGGCGCAGCAGCGGGATGCGTTGGGCCAGACGACCGACGTTATAGGGGTGGAAACCGTCGACATCTTTGTCCGGGCGGATACGCTCCAGCAGTTTGGAGGCATCCAGATGGGCAGGCAGAGGCAGTTGCAGCAGGATGCCGTCGATGTTCGCGTCGTCATTGAGACGGTCGATCAGGTCGGTGAGGTCCTGTTGGGTCGTGTCGGAGGGCAGGTCATAGGCTTGGGAAATAAAGCCTACCTCTTCGCAGTCTTTACGCTTGTGCGAAACATAAACCTGGGAAGCAGGATCGCTGCCGACCAGAATCACTGCCAGACCAGGGGTGCGCAGGCCTTGCTCGTGGCGCTCGGCGACACGTTTGGCAATCTGCTGGCGCAGGCTGGCGGCGATCGCTTTGCCGTCGATTAGTTGTGCAGTCATTACGCGTGATTAACCATCGTAAAGGGTGGAAAAAGGACGTGCATTCTCGCATGCCGCGGCGCGAGGGCAAAGGCGCCTGGTCTGTTTATTGCCCTAACTCCTTTATATTTCTAAACTTTTTTTAAAAAACAGTTGACGACTTACGGGCTCACCTATAACATTCGTCGCACTTGTCGGGCACAGCCTAGCACTGGTTAAGAAGGTAGAGCGAAGTTGTTGTCCAGCTTGGTGATACTGAAAGCACTTGGTTTGTAGTCGTCAAAGAATACAGGCTAACAATGCGCCCGTAGCTCAGCTGGATAGAGCATCCGCCTTCTAAGCGGATGGTCGCAGGTTCGAGTCCTGCCGGGTGCGCCATTAGGCAGCTTTGGCACAAGTAAAGCAGTACAGGCAATATGGTGGGCGTAGCTCAGTTGGTAGAGCACGGGATTGTGACTCCCGTTGTCGAGGGTTCGATCCCCTTCGTCCACCCCATATTTAGAAAGCCGCCAGATTAAAAGTCTGGCGTCTTTGCTTCAAGAGTTTGAAATGCGGATGTGGTGGAATTGGTAGACACACTGGATTTAGGTTCCAGCGCCGCAAGGTGTGAGAGTTCGAGTCTCTCCGTCCGCACCAAATTTTGATAGAGCCGCTTGTAGCGGCTTTTTCTTTGGTTGTAACTGTCGGCTTCCAGGAGCAGGCAGCGTTGTAAGCGCACTATGGTGGGCGTAGCTCAGTTGGTAGAGCACGGGATTGTGACTCCCGTTGTCGAGGGTTCGATCCCCTTCGTCCACC
>NZ_WIWL01000141.1:0-267 GCF_009600105.1 Pseudomonas sp. FSL R10-0056 | reverse complement strand
AGCCCTCTCTACCCAAAATCTTGGCCTGAATCTTCTCATACTGCCTTACAAAGTGCTTGATAGAGTTTTGGGGATTGATGTACCTTTTTAGGACAGCATTGAATCCTTCACTCCTTTGAGTTGACTACAAGAAAGGGAAGAAGCATTCCCTGAAATAACATGGAACCCATGTATGAGCATATTTTTTTAACCAAGCAAAAGTTTCATTCCCGGACAATCCCCACTTCACAACCATTGCTGCCCAAGTTGCTTCGAACTCTTCAACAG
>NZ_WIWL01000140.1:0-269 GCF_009600105.1 Pseudomonas sp. FSL R10-0056 | reverse complement strand
CCGACTGAACAGGAACATAACGTGAGTCAATTTTTCCAGATACATCCGGTAAACCCGCAGCCGCGCCTGATCAAACAGGCAGTCGAGATCATCCGCAAGGGTGGCGTGGTGATCTACCCCACCGACTCGTCCTACGCAGTGGGATGCCAGATGGGCGACAAGTCTGCGATCGAGCGGATCAAGCGCCTGCGTAACCTGGATGACAAACACAACTTCACCTTGATGTGTTCGGGTTTGTCGCAACTGGGCTTGTTTGCCAAGGTTGATAC
>NZ_WIWL01000139.1:0-269 GCF_009600105.1 Pseudomonas sp. FSL R10-0056 | reverse complement strand
ACACCATCGCCGCCGCGAGCGGTATGCGTTATAGAGTTATCAAATGCCAACCCACCTTTACCGCCTTTGGCTGTTAACAGGGAGCCGAATGTAGTATCTGCTCCATCATTGCCATTGGTATTAAAAATTGCTGTCCCGGTAGTCGCAACTGAAGCGCCACCCGCGCCAATCGTTACAGTAGTAGCCCCGGACACTGTAACCATGCCCTCAACAAGCTGCCCAGCGTCGCCCCCACAGGCTTGGGCCAGATTTGTCGCGCTTGCTATACG
>NZ_WIWL01000138.1:0-271 GCF_009600105.1 Pseudomonas sp. FSL R10-0056 | reverse complement strand
GCTTCGACATAGATGCGCAGACCGATCAATTGCTCGGTCAAGTTATGCACACGCTGCGAGAAAGCACCCTGCAGGGAACGCAATGCGTTACGAGCGGCCTGTGCAGAACTCGCCTCAATGAGGTCGGCAATCGCTTCGGCCTGAGCCAGGTCGAGCTTGTCATTCAAAAATGCCCGCTCGCTGAATTCCCCAGGGCGAGCCAAACGGCAGCCCAGTTGAATGCAGCGCTGGAGCAGCATATCCAGAACAATCGGACCTCCGTGCCCCTGCA
>NZ_WIWL01000137.1:0-273 GCF_009600105.1 Pseudomonas sp. FSL R10-0056 | reverse complement strand
GATGTTTTCAAAGTTTCCTCTGTAACATCAACCACTTGCGCTTTCGATCTCTCGTTAGCGGGAGGCGAATTCTACAGTGTTACACACTGCTGTCAACGCTTTATTTCCAGCTTCTTTCGATTGAGATAATCGAGTGGTTAGCCAGGCAAATGGCCTGATTAACCGTACGAGCTTTTTACAAAGCTTGTACTTATACAAAAACAAAATCCCCGTCTGCGTGAGCAGACAGGGATTTTGGAATTTAATCTTGACGATGACCTACTCTCACATGGG
>NZ_WIWL01000136.1:0-274 GCF_009600105.1 Pseudomonas sp. FSL R10-0056 | reverse complement strand
CATAGAACCGGCGGGCGCCGGTGTTGGCGGCGTAGTCGATCAGGCTCAAGCCCTTGAGCCCTAACTCATCACAACGCTGGTGCGCGTATTTAAGAAACTCCTGGCCCAAGCCCAGGCCGCGCCACCCTTCATGCAAGGCCAGGCTGGAGATATACAGCGTGTCGGGGACCTCCATGTCGGCGTACGGCGCCAGCACCGGGTCGGTCACAGGCTCAGGGTTCGGGTCTTCACGCATCACGTAGCTGTGCATCATGCCAATCACGCGGCCTTCGGC
>NZ_WIWL01000135.1:0-275 GCF_009600105.1 Pseudomonas sp. FSL R10-0056 | reverse complement strand
GCGTAACCTCAATAGATCAACATGAGGTTATTTATCATTCTTCTTTATGGTAAGTTATATAATCACTAATTGGTTTTATAAGTAAATCTAGTTTCTGATTAGCTGCTGTAACTCTGGCTAATAAGCTTGCTATAAAATGCATTAAAAATTGCCCACCAGACGAGTACGAAGTGTCGTGTTCCTGGGATAGAGTTTGTTATTTTGAAGCAGAAACCGATTGTATTCTTGAGATGGAGACCTGTTTGCGTAAAGCTTACAATCAGCCACGTGAGTAC
>NZ_WIWL01000134.1:0-278 GCF_009600105.1 Pseudomonas sp. FSL R10-0056 | reverse complement strand
CCCAGAAGCCGGGCCCATGAGGCCTCACCAGCGGTGCGGGCGCACCTAGGTGCGACCGCACCCTCGGTGGGTCCCACCGGCCACCACCTTCGCGTGGTCGGTTCATCTCTGGGCCCTGATTCCTCCAGTGGTTACGATCAGATCCAGTTCGTAGGCTTGGTGGGCTTTTGCATTTATTCTTGGTTTGCCCCTTCTTTGAATATGCTTTGTTGAAGTGCGCTTTCTTGTGTTATTTGCGCCTTTTCACGTGTTGTACCTGAAATTGACATGTATACCAA
>NZ_WIWL01000133.1:0-77336 GCF_009600105.1 Pseudomonas sp. FSL R10-0056 | reverse complement strand
ATATCCGCCTCAACACCCTGGCCAGCCCTGCCCTGCTGCGCGACCTGGGTGCCGACCAGGTGCTGGTGGCCGTAGGTGCCGAACGTGCGGCACCGGCCATCCCCGGCGCCGATCAGGACCATGTCTGGAGTGGCGACGAGCTGCGCCGTTTGATGACGGGTGACCGTGCTGAAGAAATAGCCAAACGCAAACTGTCCTTCACCCAGCGTGCACTGATGAAGGCCGGCAGCCTGACTGGCGTTACTGACAGCCGTGAAGCCATGGAAAAACTGTCGCGGGTGTGGATGCCGCTGGGCAAGCGCGTGACCATTATCGGTGGCGGCCTGGTAGGCCTGGAGCTGGCGGAATTTTTGATTGCCCGCGGACGTCAGGTCACCGTACTGGAAAGCGGTACTCACCTGGGCCGGGAGCTGGCCATTGTGCGGCGCTGGCGGGTGCTGCATGAAATTCGTGTGCATGGCGGCGAGTTGATCACCGGGGCCAGCGTTACGGCGATCGACGGCCACAGCGTGCGCTATCAACTGGCCGATGGCACTTCGGCGCAGAGTGACGCCGACTCCGTGGTACTTGCCATCGGCGCCCAGCCCGATACCGGACTGCTCGACGAACTGACCCGAGCGGGGTTGAGCGCCAGCAGCATCGGCGACTGCCACAGTATCGGCTATATCGAAGGCGCAATCAGCGCCGGGCACAAAGCCGGACGCGAGGCCTAGCGGTTCATCTGGGGGAGCGGGCTTGCGCGCGATGCAGGCGGCGCGGTATAGCGGTTGAACCGCGTCGATGCCATCGCGAGCAAGCCTGCTCCCACAACCGCGATTACCAGGTTCTTTCCAACAAGCTGTCGAACATCGCCTGGGCCGCCGACGAAAGCTCATGGCCTGGCTTGGTCAAAACGCCAATGGCCCGCTCCACCACCGGCTCATGCAAGGTGATGCAGCAGGCTCCCAGCTCACGCATCTGTTCGGCACACAGGGCCGGCACCACGCTCACGCCCAGCCCGCTGGCGACCATGCGGCCCACCGTGGCCAACTGATGGCTTTCAAATTCAACCGGCAATTTCATCTGCCGCGCCTGCAAGTGTTCTTCCAGCAGCACCCTCACCGCAGACGGTCGTTGCAGAGTGATAAAGGGCTGTTCCAGCAGGGTCTTCCAGTCGATCAAGTCAAGCCCGGCCAGTGCCGAGTCACGGGGCACCACGGCGACAAAACGGTCCAGATACAGCGGGGTGAACGTCAGCGACGAAGCCCCCGCCGGCTCGAAAGCCACACCCAGCTCCACCTCCCGGTCACGCACCATCTCCAGTACCTGTTCGTTAATCACATCGTTGACCGTGACGTTGACCTTGGGATGCCGCGCGCGAAAATTTTTCACAATGGCCGGCAGCAAGTTGCCCGAAAACGACGGGATGGCGGCCAGGGTGACGCGCCCGCGCTGCAGGGTGAAGCGCTGGCGCATTTGGTCTTCGACATTGTCCCAGTCAGCAATCAAACGCCGGGCCAGCGGCAACAGCGACTCGCCCTCCGGGGTCAGGGCGACATTGCGCGTGGTGCGACTGAACAATCGCCCGCCCAGGCCCTGTTCCAGCGCCTTGATGGTCAGGCTCAGGGCCGACTGCGACAAATGCAGACGTTCGCAGGCCACGGCAAAACTCAGGCTTTGGGCCACCGCAAGAAAGGCACGGATTTGTTTTACGGTCATGGCCAGGCCTCAGGCTTATTGATTTGTTTTATCTATTAATCCGACGCAAAAATCAACTTATCAAATCAATGATACGCAGTAACACTCATCACCAATGGCTGAGCACAGCCGGCGAACAATAAAAGAGGTGCATATGGCAGGTTTCGACAAGCGTGTGGCGTCCTATGAAGAAGCCCTGGCCGGGCTCAAGGATGGCATGACCGTGATCTCTGGCGGCTTTGGCCTGTGCGGCATCCCGGAGAACCTGATCAACGAGATCAAGCGCCAGGGCATCCGTGACCTGACCGTGGTATCCAACAACTGCGGAGTCGACGGTTTCGGCCTTGGCGTACTGCTGCAAGACCGTCAGATCCGCAAGGTCATTGCCTCGTACGTCGGTGAAAACGCCCTGTTCGAAAAACAGTTGCTCAGCGGCGAAATTGAAGTGGAACTGACCCCGCAAGGTACGCTCGCGGAAAAAATGCGCGCCGGCGGTGCCGGTATCCCGGCGTTTTTCACCGCTACCGGGGTCGGCACCCCGGTCGCCGACGGCAAGGAAACCCGTGAATTCAAAGGGCGCGCCTATTTGATGGAAGAGTCCATCACCGGCGATTTTGCCATTGTCAAAGGCTGGAAAGCCGATCACTTCGGCAACGTAATCTACCGTCACACCGCGCAGAATTTCAACCCGCTGGCCGCTACGGCGGGCAGGATCACCGTGGTCGAAGTCGAAGAAATCGTCGAACCCGGCGAGCTGGACCCGACGCAGATCCACACCCCAGGCATCTACGTCGACCGGATCATTTGCGGCACGTTTGAAAAACGCATCGAACAGCTCACTGAGCGCGACTGATCCTCTGCCCACCCTGCCCCAAGCTTTTGAACCTGAGCACGGAGAACAAAAATGGCTCTTACCCGCGAACAAATGGCACAGCGCGTCGCCCGTGAAATGCAGGACGGCTTCTACGTCAACCTGGGTATCGGTATTCCGACCCTGGTTGCCAACTACATCCCCGAAGGCATGGAAGTCATGCTGCAATCGGAAAACGGCCTGCTCGGCATGGGTGCCTTCCCCCGCGTCGGTGAAGCCGACGCCGACATGATCAACGCCGGCAAGCAGACTGTGACTGCGCGCACCGGGGCGTCTATTTTTTCCTCGGCAGAATCCTTCGCAATGATCCGGGGTGGCCATATTGATCTGACCGTACTCGGCGCATTTGAAGTCGATGTACAGGGCAATATCGCCTCCTGGATGATCCCCGGTAAACTGGTCAAGGGCATGGGCGGAGCGATGGACCTGGTGGCCGGTGCCGAGAACATCATCGTCACCATGACCCATGCGTCCAAGGACGGCGAGTCCAAACTGCTGGCGCGTTGCAGCCTGCCACTGACCGGCGCCGGATGCATCAAGCGCGTGCTGACCGACCTGGCCTATCTGGAAATCGACAACGGCGCCTTCATTCTCAAAGAACGTGCCCCGGGTGTCAGTGTTGAAGAAATCGTCAGCAAAACCGCCGGCAAACTGATCGTCCCCGAGCATGTGCCCGAGATGCAGTTTTAACCGAAATTCCTGTAGTTACTCTGTTACCGGTCAAGGGCTCTTTGTAACAGCTGACTCGCAGCCTTCGTTCCTCGGCAGCGACTACAGAAACACTGCAACTGTGGGAGCGAGCCTGCTCGCGAAGGTCGTTCGCGAGCAGGCTCGCTCCCACAATAGGGCTTGACCTGCAACAGAGTATCTACAGGTGCAAGCGTGATCCGAGTGTGAACTCTGAAGCCGCAGCGGCTGCAGGACTCAAGACTTCACACCTCGTTTTTTTTACCCGGGTTTGCCCGGGCTCAATCACCCGACCATCCGCAGCCACCGGTTGCATCAAGGCCAGCGGCTGATCGGTGGCGGTGTCCACCAACTGCGTGGGCTGTGACGGTGCGTCAAACACCAGCCATCGCCCTGCCCGCGTAGTCGCCTGCATCAAGGGCATGGTTTGTCATGGCCGCTCACATATTTGTCCTGCTGCGATGAAGGCCGGTGGCTAGTCTTTTTCGAGACCACCACCCACGCCGCAACCACTCATCGGAGCAAATCATGCTGGCATATAACAAGGCTTGCAAATCGTCTCCAAATGGAGACAATCATTAATGAACCACGAGATACGGCAAACCATAATTTTTGCTGATTGGCTGCTGAATTTAAGAGACATGCGTGCACGGATCGCCATCGCCCGAAGAATTGACCGGGTATCAACCGGCAACTTGGGTGACTTCAAATCCGTGGGCAATGCCGTATCTGAGCTGCGCATTGATATCGGCGCAGGCTATCGGGTGTATTTCACCTTGCGCGAGGTCTCGATCGTGATTTTGCTGGCCGGGGGTGACAAGTCCACACAGCCTGGCGATATCCGCCAGGCGCATAAAATGGCAAAGGAGATTTAACATGACCACTACGCTACTGCCCTTCGACATGGCACAGCTGCTGAACAGCGATGAGGCCATCAGTGAATACCTGACTCAAGTGCTTGCCGACGGTGACACTGACGAACTGATCCGCGCCGTTGGCTACGTTGCAAAAGCTCGTGGCATGGGGCAAATAGCCAATGCCACCGGGCTTGGTCGTGCCAGTTTGTACAAGGCTTTCGCTGCGGGTGCCAAGCCCCGCTTTGAAACCGTGATCAAAGTGATGCACTCCCTGGGTATTGATTTGCAGGCTACAACCCAGGGCAACAGGCCTTGAATTAATGCGGCGCCTGCTCTTCCCTGACATCCGGAATGGTCAAAATCCGCTTCAACAGCTCTGCCGTCTCAACCCGGCTGGTTCTTTTGAACTCCACCGTGATGCTCTCGGTCCCCATGTCCGGCCCCTGCTCAACCACCACCTGCTTGAGTCGCGCAGCATCCTCACCGAGAAACTCCTCAAGGCTCTGGCGATTCACCACCCCAAGAGGGGCCACCAGCTTGATCACATGGACCTTTATATAATCGCGATAACGGTGCTCGATCGGCCCGATGGCAATCAAAATGGCCAGAATCAGCACGGTCGCAGCCACACCCAGCACATACATCCCGCCGCCAATGGACATGCCGATGGCCGCCACTGCCCACAGGCTCGCCGCCGTGTTCAAGCCCTTGATTACTTCACCGCGCATCATGATCGACCCGGCCCCGAGAAAGCCGATGCCGGTGACAATTTGCGCAGCAATCCGCGAAGGATCCAGTTGCGTGCCCGGCTGGGTCAGCGCCTGTTGGAAACCAAATGCCGACACGGTCATAAACAAGCATGCCCCGGTCGCCACCAACATGTGCGTCCGCAAACCTGCTGTCCAGAATTGATGCTCGCGCTGCAAGCCAATCAAGCTGCCGAGCACCGCTGCCAGCAGCAAACGGCCAATCATTTCCCATTCTGAAATCATCCCAACCCCTCTAACCAGAGCATCTGCCTGCGCAGTAAGTGCCCACAGCATAGTCAAGGATCGGCACTGTGCCGGGCTGAGTTATTTGACCAGGCGCACTTCCTTGGATGGTCGATAGCCGAAATAGGCGCTGTAGCACTTGCTGAAATGACTGGGCGAGACAAACCCGCATGCCACCAGGACATCGACTTGAGACAGCTCGGTGTGCTGCAGCAACCGCCGCGCTTCAGTGATGCGCAGTTCCAGGTAATAGCGCTGCGGCGTGGTACCCAGTTGCTCCTTGAACAGGCGCTCGAGCTGACGTCTGGACCGGCCGACATAAACCGCAAGCTGTTCAAGCTCCAGAGGGTCCTCGAGATTGGCGTCCATCAGCTTGACCACTTCGCGCAAGGGCGCACTGACGCAGATATTTTCCGCCGGTTTGATCCGTCGGTAGCGTGACTCCTCGAACGCCAGAATATCCTCGATGCCTTCCACCAGTGCCTTGTCATGCAGGCTTTTGATCCAGCCCAGAGCCATCTGGAAGGCTCCGGCAGGACTGGAGGCGGTCATCCGGTCACGATCGATAACATAGGGTTCGCTGGTGACCTGCGCTGCCTTGGCCACTTCGGTCAGTGCCGGGCGATGCTCGGGGTGGATCGCGCAACGATAACCGTCCAGCACGCCGGCACTGGCGAGAAACCAGGCGCCGTTCCATAACCCGCCCAGCGTGATACCCGCACGCGCAGCCGCCCTGAGCAGGCTGCTCAATTCATCGTTGAGCTTCAACTCGGTCCGGTACCCCCCACAGATCACCAGCAGGTCCAGTTCATGGATCATCGCCGGATCAATACAGGCATCGGGACGGATCACCAAACCCAGATCGCTGACCACCTCACCGTCGCTCAAGCCATAGGTGCGCGAAGAAAACAAACCGGCACGCAGCAGGTTGGCGGTAATGATGGTGTCCAGCGCCTGGGTGAAGGCCGGCAGCGAGAAATGCTCCAGCAACACAAAACCGGTACGCACCATGGGCCCTGGCTCTATGGCACTGTCTTTGAGGTAGCGAAGGTTCTTGCCCTTCATGCCGGTGCTGAATTGACGTCGTTCGGTCAAGATTCGATCCGTTTCTTGTGTATTTATAAGGCGCAATGCTAACCGTAGGCAGGTGAAAAAGCTCCTGCCTCAGCTCTCCTGTTTCCCCACCCTGATAGGCCGATACTCCCAGACCGCCTGGGAGTATCGGCCGATGCGCAACCTGGCGCACAAACCCATAGTTGAGATCTGTCGCAATAAATCCCCAGCGGTCAGCTCTGTGACCGGAATCAGCCAGGAGAGCGTCATGGCTATCATCTTGAACAGCAGTATCACGGTCGATGAAACGAGCGGTTTGCAGAATGCCGCCACCTCCACCGATATCGAGGATATCAACGATAACGACATCACCGTCGCGGCCATCAATGGTACCGATGATACCGGCGACCTGCCCTTCGCATTCGAGTCCCGCCTGTTCACTCTGCTGGGCGCCACACCGGTCAAGAATGCGGCGCTGAGTGGCTATACCGGCGCCGCCGGCAACAGCGGTGCCGACCTGATCACCATCACCGGCACCTACGCGGACCTGGCCTTTACCGATGCCCAGGGCAAGGCGCTGGGCGACCCGACCAACGCCAACAGCGGCTCGGACTGGAGCGGCCTGTATACCCTCGATGGCACCAGAATCTTTCTTTATACGGACACGACCAACAATATCGTGCTGGGCCGTGCCGGCACTGAAGGGGCGACACCCGCACCCGAGGACGACCTGGCAGATCCGGGCGGCACCCTTATTTTCGCCGCCTATCTTGAACAGACAGCAACCGGGGCCAAGGTCTGGATGGTGCAGCAAGAACCGCTGCTGCACCCGGACACCGCCAACCCCGATGATGTGGTCGACATGACCAACCACCTCTGGGTAACCGCCAGCCAGGATCTGGCTTTTGATTTCGCCGGTTTGCCCTCCGGGCAGAACGGCTTTCTGATGTTCAAGGCAGGTGGCAGTACCACCGGCCTGATCGTTACCGGCATGGACCCGGATCAGGTACCTGCCAATCAGGCCGACACCGTCAATACCAGCCAGGGTGCCGGCCCTACCACCATCGGCACCAACAGCCAGGGGATCAAGGCTGGCGAAGGCATGATCTTCAGTTTTGTGAGCAACCCGGACGCGCGTTACACCGTGCCAGACCTGACCCATGGTGAGGCGACCAACGAAAGCAACATCCTGTTTGGCGGGCTCTTCGCGGCAAGCGGCGCAACCATTGTCATCGCCCAGGCCACCCCCCCGAAAACCTGTGCGGCCACTATCAGCGCCTTTACCACCGGCCTGGAGGTCGGATCGGCTTACTATGACGGCCTGCTTGACGGTAATGGCCATGCGGTAAACGGGGCAGACAATCTTGGCTATATAGCCAGTATCACGGTGATCGGTGCCAATGGTGTTGCCATCGCCGGTCTGACCGGGGTCACGACCAACACCACGCTCGGCAGCATCAGTGTGACCTTCAACACCAGCAATGGCGGCCTTGACCGCACCGCAACGATTGTCGGCTTCGAAGCCAACTTCTCCCTGCAATACACCGTTGATGGCACCCACAATCGCGTGGTAATTGAAAACAGCGGCACCGGCAACTCCACGTTTGATATCGGCGGTTTCCATCTGCCCAATGTGGTGGCCGTGCCTCAGGAAGTCGGCAGCCTGTTTAACTTTGAAGACGACGGCCCTGCCGCCGCGGGGCTGCCGGTAACGGCACTGGTGGATGAAGACAGCCTGGCCGGTGGTATCGACGGCGGTGTCGGCGACGCGGGCTTGCTGGTTCCGGCATCGGCCTCCGGCACTGTGGCCACGGTGTTCACATCCGGAGCCGATGCGCCGGCAAGCTACTCCTTGTCCAACGACACTTCCGGCGTGCAAGTAGTTGACAGCGCCGCGACTGCGGTGGCGCTGGCCTCCAAGGGCGAGGCGGTGAAATATGACGTGATCGGCAACACCCTGTGGGGCTATGTCGGTGCCGCTGCTGAATACGTCGCCGCCACTGACCGCGCGGTGTTCAAGCTGGAGCTGACCAATACCTCTGACGGCAGCTATACCTTCACCCTTCTCGATCAACTCGACCACCCGGATACCGTGGGTGGCGACAACAGCGAAAACGAACTGCTGCTGCAGTTGGGTTCGGTGTTCAAGGTCACTGACAAGGATGGTGACTCGGTCACCGCTACGGCGCAAAAACTGGTAATCACCGTGGATGACGACATCCCGATCGCCACACTGAACCAGCTAACAGGGACGGTGGACGAAGACGGTGTGCTCGAAGGTGCGGCTAACGCTGGCCCAGGTGATGGTATCGCAGGCGGCACAGGTGATGTGGCCGGGGAAATCGTGCTTGCCAGCGGCAATGTCAGTACCCTGTTTGCCTCCGGTGCGGACGAGCCACTGAGCTATTCGCTGACCACCAATGGCCTGTCAGCCCTGGGGCTGAAAAGCGCCGGGGTTACCGTGACCTATGCGGTCGCCTTTGATGCCATCAGCAGCACCTGGCTGCTCACTGCATCAGCCGGAGCAGGCAATACGGTGTTCACTTTGAGTCTGCACACAAGCACTGGCGCCTATGCCTTTACCCTGGTGGATCAACTCGATCATGCCGCCGGCCTGAACGAGAACGATCTGACCATCGCCCTTGGCACCGCCATCAACGCTACCGACTTTGATGGCGACACGGTAACGGCAGCCGCCAACGGCCTGGTGATCACGGTGAACGATGATACCCCTGTCGCCACGGTCAATCAGCTCACCGGTACGGTGGACGAGGACGGTGTGGTGGAAGGCACGGCTAACGCCGGCCCCGGCGATGGCATCGCCGGTGGTAGCGGGGATGTGGCCGGGGAAATCGTATTGGCCAGCGGCAATGTCAGCACCCTGTTCCAGTCGGGTGCAGACGAAGCCCTGAGCTATTCGCTGACCACCACCGGTATGGCAGCACTAGGCCTGATGAGCGGCGGCGTGGCCGTCACTTACGCGGTCGGCTTTGACGCAGGCAGCAACACCTGGCTGCTGACGGCCTCGGCCGGAGCTGGCAATACGGTGTTCACCTTCAGCCTGCATGCAACCACGGGTGCTTATGCCTTCACTCTGGTGGATCAACTCGACCATGCCGCCGGCCTGAACGAGAATGATCTGACCATCGCCCTCGGCACCACCCTCAACGCCACCGACTTTGACGGCGACAGCGTGACGGCAGCGGCCAACGGCCTGGTAATCACCGTGAACGACGACACCCCGGTCGCATCGATCAATCTGCTCACCGGCACGGTGGACGAAGACGGTGTACTTGAAGGCGCGGCCGACTCTGGCCCCGGTGATGGTATCCCGGGCGGTACGGGGGACGTGGCCGGGGAAATCGTATTGGCCAGCGGCAATGTCAGCGCCCTGTTCCAGTCCGGCGCAGACGAGCCGCTGAGTTATTCCCTGACCACCAACGGCCTGACGGCACTGGGCCTGAAAAGCGGCGGGGTCAACGTGACCTATGCCACTGCCTATGACGCGGGCAGCAACACCTGGTTGCTGACCGCTTCTGCCGGGGCCGGCAATTCGGTGTTCACCTTCAGCGTGCAAGCGGCGACAGGGGCCTATGCCTTTATGCTGCTCGATCAACTCGACCATGCCGCCGGCCTGAACGAGAACGACCTGAACATCGCTCTGGGCACAGCGATCAACGCCACGGACTATGACGGCGACAGCATCACGGCCGCCGCCAACGGCCTGCTGATTACCGTGGATGACGACTCGCCCGTGGTCACCGCCAAGTCCAATGTGGTTTATGCCAACTCCAGCAACCCGACTCCTGGCGGCACTGGCGTATTCGCCTACGACATCGGCGCGGATGAGCGCCTGGGGACGGTCTACAGCTCTGCAAACAGCGACCTGTCCGTGAGCATGGGAGACAGCACGGTGGGCACCACCGCCATCAGCAACAAAGTGGTGACATGGGCCTCGGAGTCAGACACCAGTGCGGTGTTCAACCTCTCTTTCACCTATGTTTCCAACAACCCGACGCTGGGCGCGCTGACCAACGCAACCGGCACCATGACCTTTGACAAGGTGGCAGACACCTACACGCTGAGCCTGACGGACGATATCGACAGCTTCAGCATCCTGAAAACCTCCGCAGCACAAGGCTTCACCGGCTACAACATTGGCGGCACAACGCCAATCAACCAGCAACCGCCGGTGTCAGTGGCCAAGCTGGCCGACGACTTCTTTGTGCAGTTCAGCGGTTTCGCCGAACAGGGTTCAGGCACCGGTGCCAATAACATCATGGCCGGTGGCAACAGCGCCTTCGTGCCCGGTGAGCTGTTCTCTGCCGCAACCTCCTGGGTCAGTGTTTCCGGGACCGCCGCCGGCGTGGCCGGTGACACCATCCAGCAAGGCGAGGTAATGGACCTGGACTTCTTCACCGCCAGCCCGTTCGGTGATACAGCCGCAGCGCCCACAGCCACCAGCAAAGGGATCTACGTCAAGTTCGACGGCATCGGCAGCGAGGACCTGGTACTGGTGCTCAAACTGATCGATCCTGACGACAACAGCCAGATCACCCGGGCGATCATTGTCGACAGCGAAGACATCATCATAAAAAACGCCTCGACTTCACCCAATAACTTCCATCCGATTGCCAACCCCGCAGCCTACGGGATCACCCTGGATCAGAACGACGGTGCGGTGATTATCGAGAGCAACGACTACAACTTCGGCAGCGAGAACTACCTGATCCAGGGCCTGCAGGTGCTGGATTCCACCGAGGGTGTCAGCGGTAGCGGCTACAACCTCAATGGCAATGTGGGCGTCAGCGGGGCCAGTACTGGCAACACCTTGACCTTCAGCAACGAGTCCGGCGAGGGCAGTAAAAGCAACCCTGTAGAAGCCGGTGAAGCGGGAACCTGGGATGGCGATGTGATCAAGATCACTGACCTGGGTTTTGTCACCTCGACCACCCCGGATGCCCATCTGGCCTTCAACGTCGTGGTGACGGATGCGGATGCCGATTCAACCGCAGCCCAGACCCTGAATGTGACCATCGAAGGGGACAAAACCTTCACCGGTGGTGTGGGGGCCGACACCTTCAACTTCAGCGGCCTGGATACCGATAGCTCACTGACTGCGGCAACGACAGTGATCTCCTCCGGCTTCACTTCCGGGGTGGACACGCTGAACTTCCCGACCGCAGGCACAGGGGCGAACTATATGGAAGTGGCGGCCCCCGCGGCCAACGTGGCAGCCTTTATCACCGCCGCCGATACGGCGCTCAATGGCACCACCAACTACTACTTTGGCGTCGTTGGAGGCGACGGCTATCTGGCATACGACGGTGATGGCACGGGGATCACCGGCATTATCAAGTTGGTGGGTGTGACGGATATCGCCCCGACTGACATTGTGTAAATGTCGCAACAGGTAAAAAGGCCTGGCTCCCACAAGGAGCCAGGCCTTTTTTGTCGGGCCTTTATTTGCTGTCAAACAACCCGTGCTTGATTGCGTACATCAGCAAGTCCGTACGGTTGATCAGGTCAAGCTTCTGGTAAATGTTGCTCAGATGGTTATGCACGGTGTGCTCGCTGATGCCCAGGCTTCCGGCGATGCTCATGTACTTGGCCGAGGGCTCACCCACGATGGCGCGAATCAGCTCTCTTTCGCGCAAGGTCAGACGCGATTGTTTCTCCAGTTCCAGATTGTGTTTCAAGGCCGTATGCCCGCTCGCAGCATAGTCGCACAGGCCGCCGGTCCAGGCCCTGTTGAGCCCGGTGTCTCGATGGTGGACCTTGATGATGGCAAGGATGATCGACTCGGTCGGGTCTTCCGCCAGTACGATGCCACGAGCACCCGCTTCCATTGCCTGGGTTGCGGGTATGACCTCGTACAGCCCTTTGAGCACCAGCACTTTAATCCCGGTACTGCGGGTGAGTTGGGTGATGACCGCCAGCGGGTTCAGCGCGTCCGGAAAGAAGCTAAAAAATATGACATGGGGTCGTAACTGATCGGCAAGGTCAAGCGCATGGGTATAGGTGGTGGCCTGGCCACTCACTTCCATTTGAGGCTTCCTGGCATTGATCAAGTCGTGAAGACCTCTGAGAACAAGCGGGCGACAGTCGATTAGCATCACACG
The DNA here is from genome assembly GCF_009600105.1 of Pseudomonas sp. FSL R10-0056. Lineage (NCBI taxonomy): Bacteria > Pseudomonadati > Pseudomonadota > Gammaproteobacteria > Pseudomonadales > Pseudomonadaceae > Pseudomonas > Pseudomonas sp. FSL R10-0056. The sequence continues at coordinate 65,077 of NZ_WIWL01000133.1, read as the reverse complement.
TATGGGTTTTCTGAGGGGGGGCATTACCTTCCTGACTCCCTTGAACCATTAATCACCTCTACCCGCTGCCCGTTCGAGTAGAAGCAAAAACAATCAGGAGTACTTATCAATAGCTTGCGCCTGTTGATGTTCTTCCTCGGGCTGTCTGGTAAGTCTAGGACAGACCTGCGTGCTGCCCCGCCTGCCAGAACGGCAATCGGGCAATCCGTTTTTTAATCAGGCACCTCGTGTTTATTCCTGCATGCGGCCAGCAGACTACGCAAATCAAGGCCTTAGGCGTGCTGCAGGGGGGACGCGACATGTATGACAGGCATCATGCGTGTCAAAAAAACAGACAGATGGTGTAACACCAGGTTAACAGATAAGCACAAGGTCAATTAAATGGCGTTATCGCGGATCCGCAATGTCCGCCGCCGGACTGCCAGGATTCAGCCACAGATTCACGCTTGCGACACTTTCACCAGGTGGCTTGCCCGCCCAGCGATTGAGCGTAATGACATTGGTGACGAAGTCGTACTGGGTCTTGAGCAAATCCCGATGAGCCCGGTATTCGTTACGCACACTGGTCAGCACATCGACGGCATTCACCATCCCGTAACCGAACGCTTTTTCTGCGGCGGCTCTGGACAGCTGTGCTGAAGCCAGGGCATGGCGACTGGCGCTGATCTTCTCTGCGCTGGTATCGGCCGTCAGGTAGGCGCTGGTGATTTCCTTGACCACCCGCCGCTGTACCGACTCCAGCTGTTGCTCGGCCGCGATCTGATCCTGATACAGTCCGCGCACCCGTGCCGAGGTCGAGCCGCCGCTGTATATCGGTACCTGCAGGCCGATCCCGGCCACATAACTGTCGGTGCGCGGCACCAGGGCATTGTTATAGCCTTCGTTGGACTGCTGCGCGCTGAGGGTCAGGCTCAGAGTCGGATAGTGCCCGCCCTTGCCGCTACGCAAGGCCGCGCCAGCCACCTCTACCCCGCTTTCATTGGCCTTGAGTGCCGGGTTTTGCGCAATCCCTTCGCGCACCCAGCTTTCCAGGCTCTGCGTCGAAACCCGTAACTGCACATCGTCGCGCACGCGACTGAGCTTCTCCTTGACCGGCCGTCCGACGATCTCGGCCAGCGCTGCGCGACTGACGCTGACCTGGTTACGGGCATCCAGGACCTGCGCCGCCAGGCCGTCGACACGGGCCTTGAGGTCCAGCTGATCGGTAATCAGGGCCAGCTGTTTGGCGTACAGCGCGTTGACCCGGTCCAGGCTTTTTTGCGTGGTACGCAGCTCGGCCTGAATCAGTTCGAGTTCATCTTCGGCGGCCAATACCGTGAAGTACCGCCGGGCCAGCTCTACCGTGGCCTCGGACTGAGCCTCCAGAGCTTCGGAATCGGACTGTTTGGCCATGCTTTTGAACTTCTGGTAATTCTCCCAGGTGGACTTGTTGTACAGATACTGACGCAATCCAGACTGTAGACTTCACTGTCGAAACTCTGCTGCACCAGCTCGTTTTCCTGGTGAATCCGGTTGACCCCGGCGTTGAGCGATACCTGCGGCAACAGGGTGCCCATGGCTTCACGCTGGTACTCCTGCCCTGCTTGCGCCCGCGCACGGGAGGCCAATATTCGCGGGTCCTGCAAACGGGCCTCGCGATACAACTGCATCAGGTCAGTGGTGAATGTCGATGCGCTGACCCCTTGCGCCGCTGGCACTGCGCCTTGCGCAAGGGCAACCCCCGCGGCAAGCCCGAACAAACCACCCAGCACGCGTGCAGTCACTTGCATGATCACTCCTCAATCATCGATTGTGAGAGGGCATTGCGCGCCGGTTGCATCAGGTAGTGCAGCAGAGTGCGCTGCCCGGTGATGATCAACACGTCCGCCGGCATGCCCGGCAGCAACTTGCGTTCCCCCAGGGTGTGCTCACCGGCTTTGGTCACCTTGACCCGGGCGAGGTAATAACCGGCCCCGGTTTTTTCATTGATCAGCCGGTCTGCCGAAACACTGTTGACCTCGCCTTCGATCACCGGTGTGGTGGCGCTGTTGAACGCGCCAAAACGAATATCGGCACGCCTGCCGATGGCAACACGATCAATGTCCACCGGCGCCACCTGGGCCTCAATAACCAGCCCCGACACTGACGGTACGATGTCCAGCAACGGGGTCGCCGGGCGCACCACGCCGCCAATCGTATGCACGGTCATGTCGATCACCATGCCCGCTTCAGGGGCACGAATCACGATATGGCCCAGGCGGTCTTCCAGGGCGCTGGCGCGCTCCTGCAGGTCGTAAATTTTGCTCTGGACCTCTGCCAGTTGCTTGACCACTTCGGCATTGAAGTCCTTGTCGATCTGCAGGATCTGCAGCCGGGTTTCATTGATCTGCAAGCGGCTGGTGGTGATTGCGGAACGGTGCTCGACCACTTCCGACCTGAGCAGTTGGCGCTTGCGTTCCTGCTCGAGCAGACGCTGTTTGTCGACAAAGCCCTGGGCCAGCAGGTCAGTCAATTCGACAATTTCACCACTGTAGGACCTGTCCAGATGCCCCTTGGCGCCGATAATCGCCTGGGTGCCATTGATCTGTTCATTCAACTGGTCAATGAGCTCTTGCAGCACGGCAATCTGCCCCAGGCGCGAGCCTCGCTGGGCGTTGAATACCCGGATTTCGCCCTGGCGCGCTTCGCCGCCCCGCTGGATGTCGGCTGTGGCCAGCGGAGCAAAAGCAATCTCGGGCAGATTGTCGCGCTCTGCCACAAGCCGGGCTTCCATGGCTTTGGCGGCAATCAGTTGCCCACGGGTCATCTGGTATTCGAAGCGCAGCGGCGTATCGTCGAGAATGATCAGCGGGTCATCCTGTTTGACGGTATCACCGTCATGTACCAGCACCTCTTTGACGATGCCGCCTTCAAGGTGCTGTACCGTTTTGCGATACGCCTGCACGGTCACCACACCCGGTGCATAGGCCGCGCCATCAAGCGGCGCGAACGCAGCCCAGGTGCCGAACACGCCGAAAGTCAGCACCACAATGACAAAACCCAGGCGTCGGATTTTTCGATCGCTCAAGTGGTCAGTTCGGCAAAGTTGTCAGTTGATGGAATTGGGATCATGGGGTTCATCGGAACCGTCCTTGCCGTTAGCCACCGCAGCCATGGCGGTTTCAGCCTGCATGGTCTGTTTTGGCGCCTGCTGTGCGTTGAGCTCCGTCAGCACGAGCTCACGCGGCCCGAACAGACTGAGGCCGCCGTTGCTCATCACCATGAGCCGGTCAAGCTGGGACACAATATTGGTGCGATGGGTAATCACAAACAGGGTGGCACCTGACAGCCTGATCCTGTGAAGGGCAGCTATCAGGGCTCGGTCACCGACTTCGTCGAGATTGGAATTGGGCTCATCGAGGATGATCAGCCGCGGGCTGCCGTATAGGGCGCGAGCCAGCCCTATGCGCTGGCGCTGCCCGCCGGAAAGTACCACGCCGTCACCACCAATCACGGTGTCGTAGCCATCGGGCAACAACAGGATCATGTCGTGAACACCGGCCGTGGTGGCCGCAAGAATGACTTTCTCGGAATCGACCCGGGTAAAACGGGCAATGTTGTCGCTGACGCTGCCTTCGAACAGCTCGATGTCCTGGGGCAAGTAGCCGATATGGGGCCCCAGTTCATGTTTATCCCAGGCGCTGATATCCGCGCCATCCAGGCGCACCACACCTTGCAGCGGTGCCCAGATGCCCAGCAGCGCCCTGGCGAGGGTAGACTTGCCCGCCGCACTGGGGCCGATAATGCCGACCACGCAACCGGCCGGCACACTGAAACTGATGTTCTTGATGATGGCAATATTCGAGCCGGGAGCCGCAACGGTCAGGTTCTCAACCTGCACGTCGCCCTTGGGCGCCGGTAATGACATGCGCTCGGGCTGAGCCTGTTGGCTGGCCAGGATCGCGTTAAGCCTGGCGTACTGCGAGCGCGCCGCAATAAAGCCTTTCCAGCTGCCGATAATCAGATCAATGGGTGCCAGTGCCCGGCCCAGCAGCACCGACCCGGCAAACACCAGCCTTGCCCCCACCTGATGATCAACGGCCAGATAGGCCCCCAGTCCGAGAATCAGCGATTGCACCAGAATCCGGAACGACCTGGACAGGGTGCTGATCATGGCCCCTTTATCGCTGGCCCGGGATTGCAGCAACAGCACATTTTTTTGCCGGGTCCACCAACGGTCCATCAAGGTTTCAAGCATGCCCATGGATTCGATGACTTCGGCATTGCGCAGGTTTTTCGTGGTGTAGAGCGAAGCGCCAATATGCTCCTTGTTGGCCTGGGCCAGCGTCGGCCCGGTCAATCTTTCATTAACAAACGCAAGCAACAGCAACAACAGCGCACTGCCCGTCGCCACCCAGCCAAACCAGGGGTGAAACATAAACATCACGGCGATATAGATGGGTAGCCAGGGGGCATCAAAAAAGGCAAACAAGCCGTTACCGGAGAGAAACTGACGCAAGCCGGTCAAGTCATTCAGCGGTTGGGCCGAGGCGTCCATCCCGCCGCTTTCCAGGGCCCGCTTGAAACTGGCCTTGTAGACCTGGCGGCTGAGCAGCATGTCCAGGCGGTTGCTGACCCGGACCATGATCCGTGATCGGGTCCACTCAAGGCAGCCGAGGGTGATCACCAGACCGGTCATGATCAGCGTCAACATGCTGAGGGTGGTCAGGCTACCGCTGGTGATCACGCGCCCATAGACCTGCAACATATAGAACGTGGGAACCAGCATTAACGCATTGATAAAGAAGCTGAAAAAACCAACGGAGAGAAAGCTTTCCCGGCAGGCTTTCAACGCAGTGTGCAGGCTGTTTTCAGATGGGCTACGCATTGAAAATTCCAGCTTTGAAAGCCTTCATTAGTAAAGCGTAGATCATGCCCGGGCGGTGTGCTTAGCGTGGAGCGGCACGAAAACTTCACTGACAGACAAAGACTGACAGACCAACGCACAGGCAATCCCCCACGGGGCAAAAACTCACTGCCGGGCCACTGGGGCAAACATTCAGTTACGAACGGTCGTCTTGAATTTATTCATATCCGGAGTAGGCTGGATTTATACCTGTATCGGAGGCAGTCATGCATCTAGTCGCCCAAAATCCTGAGCCCGACATCACCAGCGGCGATGCAGGTCGTGTTGCCCTGACCTTTTTCTTCAGCCTGATGGAGCACTGGGGTTGCACCAAGGATCAACAGTGCACCCTGCTCGGCGCCATAGGTAATACCACCTACTTCAAATACAAAAAACTGCCGAGCGTGCGCTTGCCCCACGACACTCTGGAACGCATTTCGTACTTGATGGGCGTACACAAAGCTCTGCGCATCCTGTTCAGCAACAAGCCTGAGCGGGCCTACGAATGGGTACACAAACCCAACTCAGCAGCGCCCTTTAATGGCCAGAGCGCCCTGGGCTACATGCTCGCCGGTCAGGTGGTCGATCTGGCAGACGTGCGTCGTTATCTGGATGGAGTACGCGGCTGATGCCAGATGCAGTGCTGCCTGAATGGACCAAGGCTTACCGCATCATCAATAGCGCCTTCCCGCCCATCTCGGTATTTGAAGACACCCTGGATCCAGCAGATCTTGAAATCGCCTTCGCCCTCGAAAGCCTGACCAATGACCGCCTGCGTGACCAGGCAGGCGTGCTGCAACGGGTAACGCCAGAAGACCGTCTGTGCGGCGAAGGCTCGACACCGATAATGGCCGCCTTTACCCATATTGGCCGGGCCAGTCGTTTTACCGATGGCACTTATGGTGTGTACTACTGTGCCAATAGCCTCGAGGCCGCCATTGCTGAGACCTGCTTTCATCAGGAACAATTCTGGCGGGCCACCCGGGAAGCCAGTATTGAAATCACCCTGCGCACCTATATCAATCGCGTGGTAAAGCCGATGATCGATATACGTGGCGTTGCCCGACTGCACGATCCTTCACCTGCCCGATATGGCCTGCCCCAGGCCTTCGCCCGGCCATTGCGGGCAGATGGCGCCTGGGGCCTGCTGTACAACAGCGTGCGCCTGACCGGCCACGAATGCGTGGCTACGTTTCGCCCTCCGGCACTTTCACTACCGGTTCAAGGCCAGCATTTGAGATATGTATGGGATGACAAGGCGCAGGCGATTACCTGGGTCCTGCAGCTCAGCGAAGTGCCAAGATAAGGCCAGGGATTCCGGCGAACGGGTCACCTGATCGATTTCTTCAGCCCAGCCTTTGAAGTCCCTGGACTTCAGGCTGTGAACCGCAGGGAAAACCGTGCTTTGCACAAGCCCATGCTCGGCGTGACCAGCGCATGGCAGGTTTTGCCAGCAACCTTCAGAGGGTGTATTGCTTGAACAGTTCCTCTTTGATGATCAACAGCGCATCTTCGTAGTAGCGCTCGCCGCGAGCCTCACTGAGCAATACCGAGCGCACACTGCCCTCGCCTTCGGCGGGCGTGTGTTCGCAGGTCAGGTAGAACTCGGCGGTTTCAGGTTTGAATTCCAGGTAGTAGAACAATTCGCGACCTTCGCGGTGCCAGTAGCCGATTTCTCTGCGCATAGGGGTTCCTTGGTTAGCCAGATGAAAAGCCCCTCACCCTAACGCGCTGCGGCAGGGAGAGGGGACTTGATTGGGAGACGCTAAAGTTTGTTTGCTGGTTGCGGCCTGTTCCCTCTCCCTCCTGCAGAGGGCTGCAAACCCGCAATCCTTTCCAGCGCCACTTTCAAAGCCTGGACACTGGCAGCCGCCGTCAGGCTGATGCGCACCGCATGGCCAGCGCTGGACTTCACCGCAAATACATCCGCCGGCACCACCTCAACGCCAACGGCGCGACAGGCCTCGGCGCCGTCTTCCACAGTCACCCAGATATGCGGTGATGGCGTCTCTGTCTGATACATCGCAGCCCCCAAAAACTTTTTTGCCAGACGCCAGCGCCGGCTCACTTCCAGGGTTTGCCACTCCAGCCGCGCTTGTGCTGTGCCATCACTGATCCATTGGCAGGCGATGGCCTGGCACAGCGGCGATACCCCCCAGTGCGCCGACTGCGCATAGGGATCAATACGCGCCAGCAGCTGTGGGTTAGCCACAATCCAGCCCAGGCGCACTCCCGCCGCAACGGTCTTGGACAAACTGGTGACCAGCACTGCGAGCTCGGGCAAAAAGCGGTACAACGGCGGGCTATCGGTCAGCGCACCATAGACATCGTCTTCAATCACCTGCACACCATGGCGTCGGGCAATATCGGCAATCGCCAGCCTGCGCTCAACGCTCATCACCGCCGAAGTCGGGTTTTGCAGGGTCGGGGTCAGTATGGCAACCCGCGCACCCGTGGCGCGGATCATCCGGTCAAAGTCCTGCGCCAGGATCCCTTCCCGATCCATCGCGACGCCATGCATGGGCAAACGCAACTGTGCGCAGGCAGCCTTGATTCCCGGCGCAGTAAAGGCTTCAACCAGTACCGCATCGCCTGCCTGGCATAACGACAGCAGCACCGTAAACAGCCCTTGCTGGGCGCCGGTGCAGAGCATGATGTTGTCCACGCTCAAGTCCAGCCCGCGGCCCTTGAGCCAGGCCGCGCCCTGTGCCCGTGCCTGCAACAGATCCGCAGCGCTCAAATAACCCTGCAAGCGGATCGCCTGGTTACTGTCGAGCAACCAGGACAAGGCCAACCCATCCTCTTCGCCAAGATGGTCAATGGCGGGCAGGTTGGTTCGCAGGTCGATACGGGGTGTCTGCTCATCGGCGTGTTGCAGCCTGAACAGCGTCGCCTCCTGGCTGCTGGCCAGCACATAGGTACCACGCCCTACCTCACCCGAAACCAGATGCCGCCTGGCCGCCTCGCGATAAGCCTGCATCGTGGTACTGGGGTTCCAGCCCAGCGCCCAGGCCAGACGCCGCTGGGGTGGCAAACGTGCACCGGGTTGCAGTTCGCCGCAGGCGATGGCCCGGGTGATTGCATCGACCAGCGCAAGATAGCGCGGCTGGTCTGTGTCATTGAGGGTTGGCATCCACATTTATTGTTGGCCATGCAATATAAGGGTCGGCCCATACAATGCGTCGTGCCTAGAATCGAGTCAAATCCCTCGATGACGGTGTGCCATGTTTGATTTGAATGCCCTTCGCCTTGCAGCCCATACCGTGCACCAGACCCTGGCGCCCACACCGCAACTGGCCTGGCCTTTGCTGACCGAACTCATGGGTTGCACGGTATGGGTCAAGCATGAAAACCACACGCCCACCGGTGCCTTCAAAGTGCGCGGCGGCCTGTTGTATGTGCAGGGGTTGCTGGCCCGCGAACCGGGCACCAAAGGCCTGGTCACAGCCACACGCGGCAATCACGGCCAGAGCCTCGCACTGGCAGCGCGCAGCGTAGGCCTTCCAATCCGGATCGTGGTGCCGGAAGGCAACTCGGTGGAAAAGAATGCCGCCATGCGTGCCCTCGGCGCTACCGTGATTGAATGCGGCAAGGATTTTGACGAGGCCCGCACCCATGCGGCGGTGCTGGCGCACACTTATAAATTGCACCTGGTCCCCGCCTTCCATCCCGACCTGATTCGCGGCGTGGCCACTTATGCGCTGGAGTTGCTAGAAGCAGTGGAAGAACTGGACACAGTGTATGTCCCCATCGGCATGGGCTCGGGCATTTGCGGGCTGATCCAGGCGCGCGACTTGCTGGGCCTGAAGACCGAGATTGTCGGTGTGGTGTCTGCGCACGCCGATGCTTATGCGCAAAGTGTCGAGCAGGGCCGTGTGGTCTGCACCGAGTCGGCCCACACGTTTGCTGACGGGCTGGCTTGTCGCCAACCGCTGCCCGAGGCGCTGGAAATTATTGCCAAGGGCGCGGCGCGGGTGATTCGGGTGTCCGACCAGCAGATCGCCCATGCGATTCGGGTCTACCATGAAACCACCCATAACACCGCTGAAGGCGCAGGCGCCGCCGCGCTGGCCGGCCTGATCAGCGAGCGCTCAAGGCAAAAAGGGCGCCGGGTTGCACTGATCCTGAGCGGCGCCAACATTGACCGCCTGCTGTATGCCGCCATTCTGGCCAACAGCGCTGACGCATAACCTAAAGGAGTGTGTATGCAGTACCTGATTCGCCGCGCCACACCGGGCGATGCCCAGGCCATCAGCAAGGTGGTGATTGCCGCCTTGCGCGAATCCAATGCCCGGGACTATTCCCCCGAGGTGATCGCCCGGATCGGGCAGAACTTCTGCCCGGCCGAGATTCTGAAGTTGATGCAGCAGCGCCAGATGTACGTGGCCGTACACGAACACCATGTAGTGGGAACTGCCAGCCTGGATCACGCGGTGGTGCGCAGTGTGTTCGTCAATCCGGGCCATCAGGGCCGAGGCATAGGCCAGCAATTGATGGCACGCATCAAGGAGGCGGCCATTGTTGCGCAGATTCAAGAGCTGCGGGTACCCTCCTCGCTTACGGCCGAGTCCTTCTACGCGCAACTGGGCTTTGCGAAAGTACGCGACGAGTTCCATGGGGACGAGCGCACCGTGATCATGGCCCTGCGTCTGGACGACTAAATCCCGGGGCAGCTATGCTGAGCCTGATGACTTCTTCTGCGTCGCTGCGCTCACCCTGCCCACCCGGCGCCTGCATCTGCGAGCGGGAGCAACTGTTGGCGACACCTGGCACCGACCTGCGCATCCTCAACCTCACGCGTCAGGCCGAGAAAGTGCTGATCGAGCGGCTGGAAAACCTGAAAAGCTTCGACGATCTTGAACATATGCAGCGCCGCATGCACGAGCAACTGGGCATTGAAGTGCTGATCGACCCCGGCGTCACAGAAGTGCGTACCATGCGAGGCATTGCGATACACCTCGCCGAGCAACCGGGCCTGTGCCGAAAAACCCGACAGGCAATCCCGGCCGCCATCCGCCGGGCGCTGGAGAAACGACCAGAAATTGCCTGGAAACTGCTGGATGGTCACGGCTTGTTTAGCGACCCCTGAATCGGCTCTGAACAAGGGCTTTAACCCCGGAAAAGGTCATATTTTGCGGCATATGAACAAATTCGCTTGCCATAACCCGAATCTCTGCCCTATAAGCGCGTCTTTTAAATTAACTGAGTCATACCAATGAGTGCCGGATTCACCGAGGACGACATGCGCAGAGCGCTCGGCCTTGATCTGCCTGCTGCCCCGGTTCAACCTGAAGTTGAACCGGCTCCTGCCAAAACCATCCCTGCTCCGAAAAAAGCTGCGGCACCTGCCAAAGCGCCATCACCTGTGCCGAAAAAGCGCAGCGGGCCTGTCCTGCGCGTCACCATGCGGGTGACCAAGGTGTTTGACGGCGATGAAAGCCTGTTTGTCCATGACTCCAAGGATTTGAGCCGATTCAACGCCGAGCAAGAGGCGAAAAAAGCCCTGGCCAAGGCTGGCTTTAAATACTTTGAACTCGAGTCTATTGTTTCGGTGGACTGAGTCTGCCGCAGACTGCCCGTTTTGCCGCCACACCAAGGAGCCCGAACATGCAATCGCAACCCCTGAACGCCAGCGACTTTGACGTGATCGAAAACACGCTGCTCAAATACGGCGACGATCACTCCGTGCTCAACCCTTCGGAGCTCGACGGTTATTTCACCGCACTGGTTTCAAGCCCGACTCAGGTCGATATCGCCGACTGGTTCCCGGCAATCTGGGGCGGTCAGAACCCGGCCTGGGAAAACCCTGAGGAAGCCAAACAGTTCATCGAACTGAGCGTTCGCCATATCAATACCCTGGCCCGGCAACTGGCTGAGGACAGCAGCGCATTTGTTCCGCGTTTCGAGCAGACCGAACATCTGGGCCAGGATGTAACCCTGGCGGAAGAATGGTGTTTTGGTTACACCCGTGCGGTGGCCATCAGCAACTGGCCAGCACTTCCGGCGCCGCAAGCACGCTTGCTCCAGGCCATCGCCGACTGCGCCGAGCAGGACAACTTCGAACTGCCCGACGACCTCGACGTTGCCGCCCACCAGCAAAGCGTTGCCGCCATTGCCCCTGCGGCCCGGGCGCTGCATGACTTCTGGTTGAGCCAGCGCTGAGCTCGGCGAAGCTGATTTTGATTTTGTAGCAGCTGCCGAAGGCTGCGTCCGGCGGCGAAGCCGTCGTAAAATCAGCCACCGCGATTATCCAGATAAACCTTGCACTGCGCATTTACGATCGCTTCGCAATCGGACGCAGCCTTCGGCAGCTGCTACGAATTGTGCTGCGGCACACTATAGAAACCATCCCCATGACCACCCTCAGCCATTTCGATTCCCCGGTCAGCGAACCGATCAACAGCCAGATCCTGCAGCTCGTGGTCGATCACCTGAGCGATATCAGTGCGATGGAAATCGCCCCGAGCAATCTGCTGTACAGCATTTATCAGTACGCCATCGGCTTTGAAGTGCATCTGTACCTGCAGGCACTCGACGGCACCAAAGGCATTGCGGTCGAGCTGATTGTCGCCACCGATGCCCAGGACCCGGAAAAAGTAACGGGCTTCGCCTTGTACCTGCCTTTCAAGGACGACCCCCAGGCCTGCGGCATTGCCTATATGGCCGAGCTGGCCAGCCACCGCCATCTGGGGGTGAGCCGTTCGATGCTCGAGGAAGTCGTGCGCCGCTACCCTCACACCGAGCTGACTTGCAGTGTGACCAAGGTTGCGGAATTCGAGGCAATGGGGCTGCAAGTCATCGGTACCCGCGGACCGCAAGTGCTGATGAACACCCGTGACCATAGCAGCGACGGCCTGATGGCCGTGCTCGACGTCGCCGCGATCTACCAGTCCACCGAAGTGCGCCAGATCCATACCTACCTGCTGCAACGCAACGGCAAAAAGGCCATGCTCGACGCCGAGAAGAAACGTGATCGCCAGATCGATCAACTGACCGCCCGGGCCAAAGCCTTTGTGGCCCTGGCAAAAGACTAAAGGGGCGAAATAACGCATCATGGTTGCACTCCGTTAAGAGGGAACCCGTATGCGCGCTCACTTCACCCTGCCCCGTCTCGGCGCCTTGACACTGAGTCTGGTGTTCAGCGCTGGCACCGTGGCCAGCGAAGAATCGCAACTGATCGACTCGATCAATGCTTACCGCAGCCAGATTCAATTGTGCGCAGGGCAGGCCTCGCAAGAGTTGCCGCCACTGTCGGCCGACACCCGCCTGGTGCTGCCGGCCAGCAGTTTTGGCGATTTGCAGCAAGCCCTGGCACAGGCGGCATACCCGATGGTCAACGTACAGGCGATCAACCTGTCAGGCCCCCGTGACGCCCAGGCCGCCATGAAAGCCGTGCAGGAAAGCTTTTGCCGCGTGGTGCTGGACCCGCAATTTGTCGATATCGGCGTCAGCCACGACCAGCGTGACTGGCGCATCGTTCTGGCCCGTCCGCTGCTGGCGGCACGCCTGGGAGACTGGCAGGCCGAAGGCCAGAAAGTCCTCGAGATGCTCAACAGCGCCCGTAACCAACCCCGCCAATGCGGCACCCAGGCCTTCGGCCCTGCCGCGCCCCTGACCTGGAACACCACCCTGGCTAGCGCTGCCGAGAGTCATTCACGGGACATGGCCAACAATAACTACTTCGATCACAAGGGCCGCGATGGCAGCACCCCGGGGGATCGCGCTGAACTGGCGGGCTATATCGCGCAGCAGATCGGTGAAAATATCGCCGCCGGGCAGGACACCACGCGCAAGCTGGTCGACGGCTGGCTGGCCAGCCCTGGTCATTGCGCCAACGTGATGAATCCCGGGTTTCGCGAGCTGGGCGCAGCCTACGCGGTAGACCCAAAAAGTGATGCAGGGATTTACTGGACGGCCCTGTTCGGGACGCAGTGAGGTATTGCGAAGGGGTTGAGCGAGGCGGTAACGCAAGATAAAGCAGCCCCACCCGAGCAGCGTCGGGTGGGGCCGTTTTTTTACAGCGCCATGTCAGCCGCTGGGTTGCTTGGAGCAGGCTTTGCCGGCTCCGTAGCAGGCGTTGCAGTGTGAGTTGCCGCCGGGATTGCCGGTGGTGGAGTCAATTGCAGGACTTCAGCCGTGTAGGCCCACTCTTGGGCAACGCGATCAGGATCGCCGTTCAGCTTGGTGCCATAGCTCGGCACGATCTGGTGCAGCTTCGCTTGCCACTCCGGTGTTGCAACCTTGTCCTTGAACACGGTTTCAAGCACGGTGAGCATGATCGGTGCAGCCGTGGAGGCACCCGGGGATGCGCCCAGCAGACCGGCGATGCTGCCATCTTTGGCGCTGACAATCTCGGTACCGAGTTTCAGCACGCCGCCCTTCTCTTCGTCACGCTTGATGATCTGCACGCGCTGACCGGCCTGCCACAGGCGCCAGTCTTCGGACTTGGCGTTCGGGAAGTACTCTTTCAACGCATTGAAGCGGTCTTCGTCCGACAGCATCAGCTGGCCGGCCAGGTATTCAACCAGTGGGTACTGTTCGATACCCACTTTGGTCATTGGCCAGATGTTGTGCGGGGTGGTGCTGGTCAGCAGGTCGAAGTACGAACCTTCTTTCAGGAACTTGGTCGAGAAAGTCGCGAACGGGCCAAACAGGATAACGCGCTTGCCATCCAGCACGCGGGTGTCCAGGTGCGGAACCGACATCGGTGGCGCACCAACCGAAGCCTTGCCGTAGGCCTTGGCCAGATGCTGCTCGGCAACAGTCGGGTTATCGGTTACCAGGAACGAGCCGCCAACCGGGAAGCCTGCGTATTCCTTGGCTTCAGGAATACCGGACTTCTGCAGCAGGTGCAGGGCACCGCCGCCAGCGCCGATAAAGACGAACTTGGCGTCAGTTTCGGTTTTGCTGCCATCTTTCAGGTTTTTGTACACCACGCGCCACGAACCATCTTCATTGCGCTTGATGTCTTCAACTTCGCTCGACAGTTTCAGCGAGAAGTTAGGCTTGGTTTGCAGGTAAGCCGCGAACTGGCGTGTGATTTCGCCGAAATTCACGTCAGTACCGATCGGAGACCAGGTGGCCGCGACTTTCTGGTTGGGATCGCGCCCTTCCATCATCAGCGGAACCCACTTCTTGATCTGCACTGGATCTTCGGAGTACTGCATGCCCGCGAACAGAGGGCTGGCCTGCAGGGCTTCATAGCGCTTTTTCAAGAACTTGATGTTGTCATCGCCCCACACAAAACTCATGTGCGGCGTGGAGTTGATAAACGAGCGCGGATCTTTCAGTACGCCGTTCTTGACCTGCCACGACCAGAACTGACGCGATACCTGGAAAGCCTCATTGATTTCAATGGCCTTCGGGATTTCAACGTTGCCGTTCTTGTCTTCCGGCGTGTAGTTCAGCTCAGCCAGGGCGGAGTGACCGGTACCTGCGTTGTTCCAGCCGTTGGAGCTTTCCAGGGCAACGCCATCGAGACGTTCAATCATCTCCATGGACATGCCGGGTTCCAGCTCGTTGAGCCATACACCCAGAGTAGCGCTCATGATGCCGCCGCCGATCAGCAGTACATCCACGTGTTTAGGTTTTGCCGCATGCACGGAGGTAATCCCCATGGTCAGCGCCAGGCCCAGTAGCCCCTTGTTCATTTTTTTTAACATGTTGTAGTACCTAAGATAAAACGCCATCTGCCCGGCACTCAGTGCCTGAATTTGCCTGACCCACTACAGACGGTCACCTGCAATCGAGCCAGCTTCAAGCCCCGAACGGGCAGACATATAAGGCCTGTGCACGTTACAGACCTCACTTCATGTACCTTGGGCGCTGATCTCTTGTTGGTCTTGGCTTCAGCTACTTGGGTAACATTTTGGGTACAGCGGATGTGACTCCCTTGATGTCCGGCCTGCTCGCGGCTCCTTCCGGGGAACCTGCGTGGGCATGACGCTCCAGGGCGGCCAGCCGACTTACCGCGACATTCTACCTCAGGTGGCACTCTGGGCGAAGCAGCAGTAGCCAAGCCCCGCGCTCAGGTATAATCGTGTCTTTGCCCCGCCTATCAACAGGATTCACCCATGTCTTTAAGCAAACGCACCCAGGCACAGATCGAACGTCGCCTGATCACCTCCCTGACCGAGGCCTGTGAAACGGCCAAATCACAGATCCCGGGGTTTGCCTGGTTGACCCATGTTGTTGACTACGAGGCCTTCCCGGCCAGCCTGAAGGTGGTCTGGGTGTTCGATACGCAAGCCAGCAAAGACTTCGCCCTGGCCGATGGCGAGGCGCGCTATATGGGTGAGCTGACGGCCCAGGCGCTGGCGGATGCCGGCGTAAAGGTGCGTAACGGCTCGGCCCATGTATTCTTCGATTCAGAAGAAGAGTGCCAGCGCAGTTGTGGCGGCAACTGGCCCAAGCGCCTGGCGCAAAAACAGACCGGACGCAGTTGAACCGTGGCAAAAGACATTGAAAACCCGTGCATTGCAGTTTGCCAGTTAAGTGGTGAGCTATGCGTGAGCTGCGGTCGAACCCGGGAAGATATCCGCAAGTGGCGGGGCATGAAGCGCCCGGAAAAAATGGCCGCCGTGCAGCGCGCCAGCGCTCGCCTCAAGAGCCTGCGCAAGAAGAACGGCTAAGCCCGCTACGCCAGATACTTGCCGAACCAGCCCAGGGTCCTGTTCCAGGCCAGAGTAGCCGCGGTTTCATCGTAGCGAGGCGTCGAGTCGTTATGAAAGCCGTGATTCACTCCCGGGTAGATATGCGCTTCATGGACTTTACCGTTGCTGTTCAACGCCTGCTCAAAAGCTGGCCAGCCGTCATTGATCCGTGTATCCAGCCCGGCGTAGTGCAGCATCAACGGTGCCTGGATACGGGCGACCTCGTCTGCACCGGGCTGGCGCCCGTAAAACGACACTGCAGCTCCCAGCTCCGGGTAGGCCACTGCCGCCGCATTGGCCACCCCGCCGCCATAGCAGAACCCGGTAATCCCAACTTTGCCGGTACTGGCATCATGCTGCATCAACCACTCCACCGCCGCGAAGAAGTCATTCATCAGCCTGGCAGGGTCGACTTTTTGCTGCAACGCCAGGCCTTGCTCATCATTGCCGGGATATCCGCCCACTGACGTCAGGCCATCGGGTGCCAGAGCGATATATCCCGCCTTGCCCAGGCGCCGGGCAACATCTTCGATGTAAGGATTCAGCCCGCGGTTCTCATGCACCACCACCACGGCCGGCAGCTTGCCCGCTGCCTTGGCTGGCCGCACCAGATAACCGCGCACCTGGCCGTTGCCCCTGGGCGATGGGTACATGATGTACTCGGCAATAATATCCGGGTCGGTAAAGGAGACCTGCTCGGCGAGTGCGTAGTCTGGGCTCAACGCCGTCAGCACCGATAACGCAGTGGTGCCCAGGGCGAATACAGCAGCACGGTCAAGAAACTCGCGACGGTTGATCTTGCCGTGGGCGTAGTAGTCATAAAGCTCAAGCAATTCAGGGGCAAAGTCTTTCGCTGTCAGACGCGTCATCTTGGCGTTTCCTTGGGCCGGTAGCGCTTAACCATAGAGCAATTTGTAGCTAAATGCGTCTCAGACCTTTTACCTTGTGCTGTGGGATACCATACCGGCCATGCCTGAAACCTGTCAGGCCAGAACCATTAACTGAAGGGGTATCAAACGGTGAGAATTGCACTTGTGCTGTTGTTGAGCGCGTTTTCCATGCTGGCCCAGGCCGCGAATATCGGTGAGCGCCTGACGCCATGGACCCTGAACGACCAGCATGACCAACCCTACACGCTGGACGAAAAAACCCAGGTGCTGCTGGTAGCGCGCAACATGGACGGCTCCAAGCTGGTCAAGGCTGCGCTGGAAAACCAGGCCAAGGGCTACCTGGAAGCACGCAATGTGGTGTTTCTCGCCGATGTGCAGCGCATGCCCTCGCTGATCGGCAAATTTATCGCCATCCCGGCCATGCGTGACTACAGCTACCGTGTTGTGCTTGACCGCGACGGGACTGTTGCCGCCCAGTACCCCGGTGCCGAAGACAAGGTACTGTGGCTGCAACTGGAGAGTGGCAAACTAATGTCACAGCAAGAGTTTTCCAGCGCCGACGAATTGCGTGCGGCACTGGAAAAACTGCCGGTGCAATAATCGCGTGTAAGGGATCTGGCTAGCACTTATCGCATCGGCGGCAAACCATAAGCCGCCAGATCAAAGTCGGCCAGCTGGCGGATGATCAGGTCGGCATGCGTGTACTTGCTGTCGGCCATGGCTACATCAGGTACGGCAATCGCAGTCATGTTGGCGGCTTTGGCAGCCGTTACTCCGAAAGGCGAATCTTCGAATACCAGGCAGTGCTCGGGCGCAACACCCAGGCGCCGTGCCGCCGTCAGGAAGATATCCGGTGCAGGCTTGGCTGCCCCCACTTCAGGGTCGTCAGCGGTGACAATGGTGTCGAACAGCTCAAACCACTCACCATGCAAGGTGGTTTTGTGGGCAAAGGAATGTTGCGATGAACTGGTGCCCACGGCAATTGGCACCTTGTGGGCCTTGAGATGGCGCACCAGCGCCTCGGCACCCGGCATGCCCGTGGCTTTGGGGAAGCGTTCTTTTAGCAACGGCTCGCGGACAACCAGAAATTCCTGCGCGGTGATCGGCAATTCCAGCGCCTTGACCAGAAATTCTGCCAGGTCCAGGGCGCCACGGCCGATGATGTGCTGCTTGATGCTCCAGTCATAGGTGCGACCGTAGCGTTCGGCGATGATCTGCGTGACTTCGGTGTAAATACCCTCAGTATCCAGCAATAACCCGTCCATATCGAAAATCACGGCCTTGATCGGGCCGACAGCAGCACGCGGTGTAGTCATCACAACAAATCCGTTGGCAGGAAGGATTCAGCACCATAACACCGGGAGAAGCACAATGTGCTGCAGTCATCGCCAATCATCAAGTCTCAGCTGGTGATCAGCATCCGTGATCACGGCATCACCATATACGATTGGCACACTGCGCTGCAGGGGTTGAAAGTGGGCTTATTGCCCCACTCATAAATCCAATACTAGGAGGCACGCATGCCCCAGTCCCTGCCAACCCTGTGCGGTTCGATCATGGGCTCGCCCTTTTCTCTCTCTGCGAAAATCCACAATGCGGCCTACGCGGCCCTGGGCCTGGACTACACCTTCGTCTGCTTCGGCATCGAGGACCCGGTGGCGGGCGTCGCGGCCATCCGCACATTGGGTGTGCGCGGCATGAACGTGTCCATGCCCTACAAAACCGTCGTGATGGAGCATCTGGACGCGATCGATGAATCCGCGCTGGTCATTGGCGCGGTCAACACCATCAATAACATCGACGGCGTTCTCACCGGCTACAACACCGACTACCTCGGTGCAGTACGCGCCCTGCAGGAAGTCTGCGAACTCAACAACCAGCGCATTGCTGTAATTGGCGCCGGAGGCGCAGCGCGGGCCGTGGTCTTTGGCTGCCTGCAAGCAGCAGCCCAGGTCACGGTGTTTAACCGCAGCAGCGAACGGGGTAAGGCCCTGAGCACAGACCTGGGCGCGCACTGGGGCGGCAGTGTCGGGGCCTTCGCAGCCCGGGATTTCGACATCGTGATCAATGCCACCAGCGTGGGCTTCAAGCAGCCCGACAGCAACCCGCTGGACGGGATGCTTGCCAGCCATCTGATCGTCATGGATGTAGCCTTTATGCCCGTGCGTACCGCCTTGCTTCTGCAAGCCGCCGCGCTGGGCTGCCGCACCGTGTCCGGCACACGCATGCTGGTGCAGCAGGCCTGCCGGCAAATCGAGTTGTACACCGGCATGGAGGCCCCCATCGACATCATGGAGCAGGCCATGCTCGAGGAGATACATCGACTCAAATTGTAAGCCCCCCCTGCTGCCTATCGATAACAAGATGCCGTCAAGGCGCCTACCAGAAGGTACCAACATGACTCACGATCATGCTTCATCTGATATTGAATTGGTCCCCGAAAGCCCGGAACACAAAAAAGACCTGCACCGCGCTGCCTGGGCCTGCTCCCTGGGCAGTGCGCTGGAATACTACGACTTTGCCCTCTACACCCTGGCAGCGGCGCTGATTTTCGGGCCGCTGTTCTTTCCTGAACAAACCCGCACCATGAGTCTGATTGCCAGCTTCGGCACCTACTTCCTGGGCTTCGCGATAAGGCCATTGGGTGGTGTGCTGTTCGGCATGATCGGCGACCGCGTGGGACGCAAGTTCGTGCTCACGTCCACGGTGTTGCTGATGGGTATTTCCAGCACCCTGATCGGTGCCCTGCCCACGTTTGATCAAGTCGGCTACCTGGCCCCGGTGCTGCTGGTGGTGCTGCGTTTGCTCCAGGGCCTCGGTGCAGGTGCCGAACAGGCCGGCGCGGCAGTGATGATGACCGAGTATGCACCCCCGGGTCGACGCGGTTTTTACGCTGCCCTGCCCTTCCTTGGCATTCAACTGGGCACCATCCTTGCCGCTCTGGTGTACTTCATGGTTATCAGCAGCAGTGACAACGTGCTCGAAAGCGGGTTGTGGCGCATACCGTTCTTCAGCAGCGTGGTGATCGTCGCCCTGGGCCTTTACATGCGCCTGTCGCTCAAGGAGTCGCCGACCTTTATCCGCCTCAAGGCCCTCAAGCGGGTCTGCGACAATCCGCTAAAAAGTGCGATGAAACACTCAAAACCGACGCTGCTGCTGGGCATTGGCCTACGCCTGGGAGAAAACGGCGGGTCTTCGATTTATCAGGCCCTGGCGGTGAGTTACATCGTTGGTGTGGTCGGCCTGCAAGGGCCGGTGGGCGTGCTCACCTTGATCTGCGCCGCCAGCCTGGGTGCTCTGACCGTGCCGATTGCCGGTAAACTCAGCGACCGTTTTGGCCGTGTAGTGGTGTACCGGGCCTTTGCGTTGCTGCAACTGGCACTGGCGTTCCCGGTATGGTGGATACTGAGCCAGGGCAATGTGATCGCGAGCATTATTGCTATCTCTATCGCGCTGGGCATCGGCACCTGGGGCATGTTCGGCACCCAGGCGGCGCTGATGCCTGAACTGTTCGGCTCGCGCCACCGCTATATGGGCGTATCCATTGCCCGGGAAGCCTCGGCGGTGATTGCTGGCGGTATTGCGCCCTTGATTGGCGCCGGGCTGATCGCTCTGGTCGTGGCCAGTCACGATGGCGATGCCAGCGCCGGTATCGGCGCCTGGTTGCCGATTGCCTGCTACCTGTCGCTGCTGACGCTGATCACCCTGTACACCACCTTCAAGACCCCGGAAACCCTCAACCGAGATCTGGACGAGCCCCGTGATGCCTGGGAAATGCTGCCTGCTCACAACGCTCCGCAGATGACGCCACAGCCGGTGGTGCAACCGACGCCACGCTGATGCTGCGTGCTGCAACCTGACTCATGCAAAGAGCCTGCTGACTGCAGGCTTTTTTGCGCCAGCACGATGCTGCTCTACTCGTAATCATAATCGGTCACCAGAAATACCACCGCGACTGACGCAACGCTAAGAAAGGTCTGACTGTATTGATTCGGGATAAAAGTAGAATCTCAGGCAAGGAGTGAATCGCCCTCACAGTGACAGGAGTCAGGCGTCAGATGGCGGCCCGACGTCACTTGCCAATCGCAGGAGACAATATGAAATCATCCATTACCCTTTACGACGCGCTGACATCCATCAGTATGCCTTCAGGTAAAACTAAAGCCGTTGTCGAAGCCTGGGAGAATGAAGTGAAAGATCTCGCCTCCAAATCAGACCTGGGGCAAACCGAACGGCACCTGAAAGCCTCCATTTCAGAATTGGGCGCTGAACTGCGCGTTCTGATAAGGGAGCAAGGTGTAGAGCTCAGGTCATCCGTCAAGGAACAAGGCCTCGAACTGCGCTCGTCAATTACTGCGCTGGAGGCCCAGGGCAAGATTGTTCACTGGCAGTTCGGCATCATCTTCATTTGCATCAGCGTGCCATCGATCAAATTGGGATATGACTTTCTCAACAGGGCTTTACTGGGGGAGTAAAGCCCTGGCTGACCTGGGTGATGACTTCAACTGAACAGCCTGCATCATTATGGGCTGTTCAGTATCCAGCTTGGGCTTGAAGCAGCTTGCGCATGAAAACCCGGGCAAAGCCGTATTGCGTGGCCCTGTGGGTTTCCTGATAACCGTGCTTTTTATAGATTTCGATGCATACCAGGAATCAGCGTGTCAGCCAGCATCCAGCGTGGATGGCTGATTGCCAAGGATGGAGTTGCCGGCACCCTGGCTGGCAACTCCATGGCATCACCCGTCGATAAACACCTTCAGAGGCGGTTCGTGCATCAGGAAGTTCTGGTGCGAGATATTCCAGGCATAGGCACCCGCCAGGCTAAACACCAGCAGGTCACCAATCGCCAGTTGCGCAACAGGTTGCTGCCTGGCCAGCACATCCTTGGGCGTGCACAACTGGCCTACCAGGGTGACGTCCTGACCGCTTATCTGCGGGGGATTTGTGCCCCGCATAACCGTGAACGGATGGTTATGGTCTTGCGCTGCAGGCGTGCGGAAATGATGAGTGCCGCCTCGACCAATGGCAAAAAACTCGCCGTGGCTGCTTTTGATATCCAGCACCTGCATGACGTAATAGCCGCAGGCTGCGCTGATAAAGCGACCAATTTCGAAGCGGATTCGGGTCGCGCCCATGCCGAACTCATCAACCAGCCCCTTGAGCCCCTGACAAAACCTTGGCCAGTCGAACGACTGCGCCGGGTTCTGGTAGTTGATGCCCATGCCGCCTCCGACATTCAGCACGGGCAGTTGCAGGTCGTGGTCGACACACAACTGGCGGAAAGTCAGGAAGTAGCTGCGTATCAACTCAAGGTGCGCATCGACATCCAGCTGGTGTGACAGCATATGAAAGTGCAGCCCCTTGAGCTCCAGAGACGGCTCTTCGCGCAACAATTGCAGTGCACTTGCCAGCCCCTGCTCGTCCAGCCCGAACGGCGTGGGCTTGCCGCCCATGACCAGCCTGCTCTGCGGTGCCTGCGTCAGCTTGAGGTTCAAGCGCAACATCAGCGCAGCCCTCACGCCACGCTGGCGAGCGATGCGCGCCAGACTGCGAAGCTCGGTCACGCTCTCTACATGAAACGCCGAGACGCTGTACTGCATGGCGATATCCAGTTCACGATCAAGCTTGCCCGGGCCGCCAAAGATCAGTGGCTCGTCGGGGCACTGCTCATGCAGCCAGGCCAGCTCCCCGCCCGAGGCCGCTTCGAAACCGTCTACCCACGGTGCAAGGGTTTTCAACACCCGCGCCTCCGGGTTGGCCTTGGCGGCATAGAACAATTCGCAGTTAACGGGCAGCACCTCGCGCATTGCCTTTATATGCTGTTCAAGGGCAGGCAAGTCGTAGACATAGGCACACAATGGCCCCTCGTGTTCAGCCTTGAGCTGATCGATACAGCGGGTGACAGCGACAGGAAGAGTCATGCGCACTTACTCTTTGCAATAAACGCCAACGGGCTGGGCAGCTGGGTGTAACCCGCTTCGCGATCGGCGCGCATCATCAGACGGGTCATAAAGTTTTCCTTGCCGGGGAATGGCGCACCGGCGCACAACTCGCGCAGCTGCTGCGGATGACCGAGAAGCGCGCACTGTTCGTGCAACAGCTCGCCGGTGCGCGTCCACAACTGTTGTTCCAGAGCATCGCTACCATTGGCCAGATGAAAAATCGCCTCGCCCAGATTATTCACCAGCGCACAGTAAGCCACCCGCTGCCAGGCCTTTTGCGCGCTGTAGTACACCGAGTTGCGGGTACGCTCGTCGAGCGCGCTCAAGCGTTCTGCCGGCCAGATTTCAGGAACCAGCTTGGTGCCCTCCAGATCGCGGATCCACACCCGGTTCGGCAAGCCGTCCTGAGCAAAGCCGACAACCGTGTTTTGTAAATGCGGCTCCAGCGCCACCCCCTGACGGAACAGGCAGTGCAGCACGCCGCCGAGCATTTTCGCGGCATAGGCATCCAGCCAGTTGAGCGTGGCCTGCTCAATGCCCAGGCCGGTGATGTCGGCATAACGTCGAACCTGGTGACGACAGACACTGCGACCTTGCAAGTCCCAGGTAAACAGCGCCATTGCCACCTGCGGCTGATACGCCCCGCGATCGGCCATGGACAGGTTTTCCCGGTAAACGATACCGAAGCATTCGGTGACTTCGCGGGCCTGCTCCAGCGTACCCAAAGCACCGAGATCAAGGCTGGAGGCTGCGGGCTCGGGCATCAGCAAAAAGCCCGGCTGCCGGATTGCCAGCTCGCTCATGACCGGCCGGAGCAGATGAGTCAGGGCCACGGCACTGTCCAGCTCATACCAGGCATTCTTGCGTACGCAATTGGTCAGCCGCACATGCATCGAGAACTTCATGAAATAAGCCAGTTGCGGGTGGTAGAGCGTACGCACCGACGAGGTCGGGAACATGGCCTGACCCAGAGGGCCGAGGTATTCGATCAGACCCTGCTGTTGCGCCCGCTGCACCAGCGGATCGGCCAGTATGCGGGCGACTTCCCAGGGGTGACACGGATAGGCGTCGTCGCGCCCCGACAGTTGCTGCAGGGTACTGCGCGGGTCCTCACCCTGATGGCGAAACAGCGCCGGGTCGATCTTGAACCAGTGCAACTGAAAACACGCCCCGACCTCAGGCGAGCAGGCCAGCAAATCGTTCTGGGAAATACCCTCGCGGCTTTTCGGTGTCGGGTGCAGGGCATGCCCCCAGAGCTGATGCTGCTCGGATGCGAGCAGGCTGTCGGCAGCTTCGTTGGCCGGACGGGAATGACGCAAAAAGGCCCGGGTGATCTGCAGGCTGTTGGCGAACTGTTGCAGCATCTCGCCGACACGCCCGGCACCGCTCAGTGGCGTACACAGAAGGCTGGCCAGTTCCTGGGCCTCCAGTGGCCGCCAGCCCTGCTGGTTGCCCTTGAAATAAGGCGCGCCGATGTAATGACAGCGGCCCAACAGGCTGGCGCTGTCGATGCGCACCACCAAACGGCCGCCCGGCAGGTTGATGCTGATGCAACGAGCGCCGGCCTGACGCAGACTCATCGGCACATCCTGTGCCTGGTAGTTCAGATCGGCTTCGTTGCGCGGCAATGCATATTCGCGCAAATAGCAATTGAGCAGGCACTCGATGGCATGGCGCTGGGCTTCACCATCAAGGGCATGGTCATTCAGGGACAAGGTATTGGGAACGAACGTCATGCCGGAATCTCCCGGGAAGTGATCATTAGAGGGCGCGCCATGACCATGGCGGCCATGGCAGCCAGGCAGGCAACCAGAAAGGGGGATGCAATGCCGCAGGTCTGAGTGACCAGAGCAGCCGTAACACCGGCAGCGGTACCGGCCCATTTGCCGCTGGAGTCAAACCAGCCGAACAGGCGCCCTGCACTGCCTTGCCGGCTGCGCTGACTAAGGCAGCGGTGCAGCCCGACAAAGCTGAGCAGCATGCCCGCGCCACTGAGCAGACGCAGGGCGAACAACGGCTCTGCCTGCACGCTCCAGAATTGCAGCGCATTGCTGATCGCCAGCAGCGCCAGCCCCGGCAACAGGACGTTGCCCTGATACTTGTGGACCCAGGGCAAGGCCAGCAGATAAACCAAATGCGGCAGGCTGTAGAGCACACCGATCAAGGTGTCGTTACCTATCCCCAATTGTTCACCGTATGGCATGAAGTAGGGAAAGGTGACCACCATGGCGAAGCTGAACAGAAACTGCACCGCCAGCAGGCGCGCCATGTCGGCTGGCAGTTGGCCTGGCGGCGGTTTTTGTTTGCTGTCCAGGGCATGCCCGGGCTTGTCGTTGGGCAGCGCCAACACCAGAACAAATGCCAGCAGCGGCAACCACGCCAGCCAGCTGTAAAGGTTGATGCCCAAGCCCCGGGAGGTCAGCAGCCCCAGCAGGATCGGGCCGCTGATCATTGCCAGCCGTGCCGAATACTGAGTCCAGTTCAGGGCGCGGGACAGCCCGGAGCCCTTGAGCTGGGTCGACAGGTAGGCGTTGGAGGCCGCCATTGCTCCGCCGAAGGTGCCCTGGATAACCAATGCCAGCACGAACACGGTCAGATTGGGGCTCAAGCCTGCCAGCAGAAAACCCGCGAACAACCCGGCATGGGCGCGCAGCAACGACAGACGACAGCCGTTGCGATCGGCCCAGCGCCCCCATACTGGTGCGGCCAGGGCGGTGCACAGGGTTGGCAGGACAAACAGCACGCCGATGGCCCATCCCGGCGTGCCGGGCGCAAGGTCGCCCAGGATGCGCGGTAGATACAGCGGAATCCCCAGCGCCGTAAAGGCCGACAGGTAATGCCCCAGCAAGACGCTGGCAATCAACCGGCGCTG
The DNA here is from genome assembly GCF_009600105.1 of Pseudomonas sp. FSL R10-0056. Lineage (NCBI taxonomy): Bacteria > Pseudomonadati > Pseudomonadota > Gammaproteobacteria > Pseudomonadales > Pseudomonadaceae > Pseudomonas > Pseudomonas sp. FSL R10-0056. The sequence continues at coordinate 39,857 of NZ_WIWL01000133.1, read as the reverse complement.
CATGGTGCCTCCTCCAGCAGGAAATTCGCCGCGCTGTAGCCATAGAACTTGTTGATATCACTGGCACCGGAATGCGCCTTGCTGAACAGGCTGCCGGCGCTGAGCAGGTACTTGACCGGCAACCTTGGGCTGTCGAGCAACCAGCGGCGTGCGTCGTCACAGTTGATGCCTTCGGCTTCGAGCTGCTGCAGACAACCGCTCAAGCGCCGGCGCAGTGTGTCGTACAGGCTGGCTTGAGGCGCCAGCCCCGCTGCCGCAATGGCCTGCAAAATAGCGACGATATTCAGTTGCAGTGTGATGGTGCAGAACATCTCGGCCAAAGGCTGACTGCTGTTGACACGAATGCGCTCATCCTGCAAGGCGGCTGGCAGCCCGGCCAGATCCGCAAAAGCTGCAGCGAAACGTTGCGGCCAAAGGCGCGCGGCGTCGTTGTCCTTCATCAACAGGCGCATTGGCCGGCCGTGTTCGAATATCAGCACGGCGTTCTGCTGGTTGGCCTCAAGCGCGATGCCGTATCGCAGCCACAGCCGTAGATGAACCTGCAGTAACAGGTCAAGGTAGTCGTCGAGCCAGTGTTGCAGGGAGCCGGCATAAAAACCCTCGACCAGCTGTTCGAGGAACAGGCGCCCACCCGCAATAGGGCTGGCCAGTGCAGCCACCGGCACCAGTGTGGTGTGCTCCAGCCCCGCCGGATAGCGGCGCACGATATAGGCCAGATGACGGCTTTGGGCGACATGACCGCCGTGTTGTTCATCTACGTGCAAATAGCGTGATCCCAACTCCGGATCTCGCCTGGCGAGCGCCTGCAAGGTGGTTTCAAACCAGTGGCCGTCGTACAGGGTGCTCGGCTTGATCAGACGCAGATTGCGCGCGCCCAGGGTAGTGACCAGCAACGGTAATTTGATATGCCAATGGGGCTGATCAATGCACACCACCGTACGCACGGACAGCGTCGGCTCAACCTGCATGGCCGTGCGTGGCGCCTTGAGTGCGCCCTCAGGCAAGCCATACTGTTCAAGCACAGCCCAGGTCAACGGATGCACCGGCAGCAGTGAGTGGCTGTTGTGCAAAGTGCCTGGCAAGCCTACTTCCTCGAAACCCGGCCAGTGCGGCGGCTGCACACTGGTGAGGGTCATGGCCTGCTAGGGGATCGCCAGCCAGTTGAGTTCGAAACGCGGTGCAAACTCCGGCGCATAGCGTTCAAGGGCTGCGCCATCGAAGCCGCTTTTGGCCCGTGCAGTCGGGTAGTACGGGTGGTCCAGATAGCTGGCCAGCTGGTCAATCTTCAACAGGCGCTGCGACCAGTGCTGGAGCCCGATCACATCGCCGAGCGCGGCGGCATTGCGTTGACCGGCCTGCTTGCACAGGGTCCGGTGTTGCGTGGCGCAATCGGCCTCTTTCAGATACGCCTCGAACAACCCCAGGCTTTCAGTGTCGAGCCCCTGGCTCAGGTGGCCAAGCCAGAGTGAGTAGCCACGCTGGACCTCAGGCGGGTGCTGTCGCGATACCCGGATCCAGGCATCGCCGGTAACACTCCAATCCTGCAACGGATACGCCTTGACCACTGGCAGCCACAACTCGTCAGCCGCCAGATCGGTGATCCGCAGCCAGATGCCACTGGGTTGATGCGCAAGCAGCTGATGCAACGCCTCGGGCAGCGGACAGATCCGGCCCTGACTGACAACTCCGCGGATATCTTCACGCAGGCAGCAATCGATGATGCGGCGGGTGATGTAGGCCTGATCGGCAGCTTCTGGTTGCAGGTTCATGCCACCACCCATTTCAGGTCGTTGAGGGTCGAATGCAATTGCGCATCCAGGCTCACGTCATCCGAGGCAATCAGGCGCAATACGCCGACGTAGTCCTTGTTGGAGTGGCTGATGGTCACCGTGTCGCCGGGATGTTGCAGCGCCCGGTAATCGCACCAGTGGTCTGCGGATTCGACATTGAAACTGGCACTGGCCTGATCCAGCCGCCCCGAACGCTCGGCCACCAGATAGTGCACGGTTGCCTGGGCCCGAGCCGGTTGTGCGTCGACCAGCGCCTGCCCCAGATGCAGGGCAACGATTCGGTCAAACCAGCCCTGTGGCAGCAGCCGGTCCAGCAAAAACTCGCGGCCGTCACCGATACTGCGATAGTTGATCTCGACCAGCACCGGTCCTTGTGCGGTGAGGATGAATTCGCTGTGGCAAACGCCAAAATTGACCCCGAATGCCGCCACTTGCGCCAGCGCCGCGGTACGCTGTGCGCTGCTTAGCGGGCCATTCCAGCGGGCAGCGAGTTCGACAAAATGGGGCGGCGCAGAAAGGCTTACGTCAAAGCCGCCAATGGCTTGCAGGCTACGACCGTCACCGAGGGTTTCAAGGGTGAACAGTGGCCCTTCCAGGTAAGCCTCCAGCAGCAGTGCACGGTCCGGTTGCTGCTCCCAGAACCGTTCACAGTAAGCACTCAGTTCAGCGGCGTTGTGACACAAGCGCACGTCCAGGCTGGCCACCCCTTCACGGGGCTTGGCCACCACTGGCCATGGCGCATCAGCAGGCAACGCGCAGCCCGAGGCAAGCACCTGGAACCACGGCCCGGGCAGACCCAGACGCTGCATGCGCTCACGCATGGCGGCCTTGTTCTTGGCGGCATGGCACAACCGCCAGTTCTTGCCGGGGCACTCGAACGCCTCCGCCACGACTGCTGTCGCGGTTTGCAGGTGATCGCTGTTGGAAAATACGGCAACCGGGCGTAAACCCTGGCCATTGAGTGTTTCGATGACCGCCAGCGGGTTGAATACATCACATTCGATCACCTGCAGCCGGTCCGGCGAAAGAGACGAGCCGGCAAGCAGGCGACGATGTTCCTGAGCATGATCGGTGATCAGCACAATTGGCAGCCCGCGCTGCTGCGCGGCTGGCATAAAGCCCTCGAGAATGGCTGGGTGTGCGACGTGAGCAAGGATGACGAATGGACGTTGCATGGCACTTTCCTGGGGGCAACAGTTGCCCGTCCCGCAGGATGGGCAACTGATTTACAAAAGCGCGTGTGCGCGGTTTAGAAGCGGTAATTGACGCCTAAGGTGAGCGAACGCTCTGGCGCGGGTTGACGACCCCAAGGGCTGGTGTCGATACCTCGGAAATAGTATTCGCGGTTGAACAGGTTACTGATGCCCGCCGAGGCGGTCAGGATGCTCTTGTCGGCCAGCGGGAACTCACGTTCGATAGCCGTGTTCCACACCCAGTAAGAAGGCAGTTCACCCACGCTGGCAGAGGCGTTTTCTTCGCGGGTATTGGCAGCGTCGGTGTAGGCCTTGCTGATGTACAGACCGTCGAGGTTGTAGGTCCAGTGCTCGGCAAAACGGTAGCGGGCATCCACCATAAACTGGTTTCGCGAGGAGTACGGCACTTCGTTGTCTTTGTAAGTGCCGTTGCGTTGTTTGGCATCGAGATAGGCATAACCGGCATGCAGGTCCAGATCACGCATGGCCTGCGGGGTCCAGAAAATATCAGTCTCGAAACCCTGATGACGTGTGCTGCCAAGGTTGTCGAAACGGTCGGTGGTGGCGTTGTAGACAATCTGGTCATCAAAGTCGATGCGGTACAAGTTGAAGTCGACACGCATGCCCTCCCACGGGGTGTAACGCACGCCGGTCTCGTAGTTCCAGGCCAGCTCGGCACCGACCGCGCCTTCCTTGACGATCTGCGTAACCTGAGGCGGACGCAGGGACTTCTGCGCGTTGGCATAGACATACCAGGCGTCGTTGGCCTGGTAACCCACGGTCAGGCCCGGCAGCCATTCTTCAGACTTGTTCTCGCGCTCGAACCCGGTGATGCCATCGCTGTAGTTCATGCGCGCGTTTTCATAGCGCGCGCCGGGGGTGATGGTCAGGCGATGATCAAGCAGGCTGATGGCGTTGCTAATGTAGAAGGCACGGGCGCTGTCATCGAATTTCCAGTCGCGAAACGGTGCAGTCACACCCGTAGCCAGACTCTGCCGGTTGACCTTGTAACTGATGTCTTCGCTGACATAGCGGGCACCGAGTAGCCAGGTCTGGCCGACGGTGGCGCCATCGATGGTGGCGCTGATGCGCGGCTCCGAACCCCAAACCTTGAAGTCACGCGGGCCGTCCTGCTTGGTCACGGCCGTACCGTCCGGAGTGAACGGCAGGCCTACGACGAAATTGCGGTAGCTGTTGTGGGCAAAGTTGGTCCAGCTGAACTCCACCGAATCGAACGGCCCCATGGCGCCAAGACGCTGGGTGTAAGTGCCCCACACACGATCCGTGTCACCCTCGAAGCGGTCCAGCGGGCGCGTTGACTGACGCGGGTCGTCCTTGTAGTCCTTGACGCTGAGGGCACCGGCCAGGTCCATGTCGGCCTTGTAATGCTGAACGCCGAAACTCAGATCCCGGTCATCATCGATGTTCCATTGGCCGCGCAGGCGGTAGTTCTGCACATCGGTATCAGAGTGTTCGCGCCCGTATTCGCCGCTCAGGGTATTGATGTCCAGTTGCAGCCCGAAGTTGTCAGTCAGGTAGCCGCCGGTGCCCAGATAGGTATCCCACAACTGGCGCCTGCCAGCATTGAACGTGGTTTTCTCCTGCAGGGTGGTTTCCCATTCGCGGGGAATCGGCTTGCTGATGAAGTTGATCACCCCGCCGACGTTGTTCGGACCGTATTGCACCGCTGCGCCCCCGCGCACGATATCAACCCGGTCGACCGTGGCCATGGTCATTGGGAACAGCGACAGGCCGGTCTGGCCATAGGGTGCCAACGCGAGCGGGATGCCGTCCGACAAGGCCTGGATGCGTCCGCTGCGGCTCTCGTACAGGCCGCGTACCGAAATCTGGGGCAGCGCACCGGTACCGGTCTCGTCGAAAATCTTGATACCCGGAACCCGTTGCAGCGCATCATCCAGGCCACGGGTGCTGGCTTTTTTCAGGTCGCTGGAATCGATGACGCTGCGACTCCCGGCATAGGTACGCACTTCCTGATCGCTGGCGGCACCCAGTACATCGCCCTCAATCGTCATGGGCGCCAGCTCAACGCTGTGGCCGGGGGGTTGTTGATCGGCGGCCATGGCAGCCTGGCAAATACCCAGTGTCATGAGGCTCAGTGAAAAGTGTAGGGATATTGTTTTCATTGGACTACGTCGACTCATTATTGCTGTTGGAGAGAATGCAGGCGGGCTTTGAGTGCGTTATGCAGCAAGCCACGGTCTTCACCGGCCAGAAAACTGCGCACGCCGCGGGCGCGCCATAGCGCGTTCTGTTCGACGGTGCGGGGGTTGGCGCAAAAAGCGACGCCGGCGCCAAGACAGGCGTCGGCCATGCCTTGCAGGGTTTGCCAGACCCGAGGATTGAGAGGATCAGGCCCCAGGCCAAGATCGAGGGCCAGGTCCAGGGCGCCTTCCATGATCATGCCGACCCCGTCCAGTTGCAGGATGTCGCCCAGCGCGTCAACACCGGCGCGGCTTTCGATCATGGGAATAATGGGGGTCTGGCGGTTGGCCAGATCGATGTATTCGGGCAGTGGCAGGCGACCGAAGCCGGTTATGCGCCCACCGGTCATGCCGCGCTTGCCCAGGGGCGGAAAAAAGGCCGCCTCAATGGCGCGCTGAACCTGTACGGCGCTTTCGGTGCGTGACAGCACGATGGCTTCGATACCGGCGTCCAGCGCCCTGCCGATCAGTTTCTCGTCCACTTGCGCCATGCGCAGCCAGGGCGAAATACCTGCGGCCTCACACGCCCGAACGCAATGCATGATGTCTTCTTCGGAGCGCAGCAAGTGCTCCAGATCAAGAATTACAAAGTCGTAGCCGGCAAACGCGAGCATCTCGCAAAGCATGGGTGAAGGCAGGGAGTTGAGCATGCCGTAAACAACTTTCCCGTCTTGTAGCCGGGAAAAAACCGGAGAAGTTTTTATCACTGACACAGGTCCTTTTAGCGAGGCAACACTGGCGCCAATAATAATCATTCTCAGATACGGGTAAACAATTATTATTATCGAATAGCGATATTCGTGATGCACCGCATAAAAAACAGTTTTGCCCGGTGTATTTTTTTTAGTATTAGATTCGCAATATGAATCGCTCTGCAGCCGCTGTGCTAGACGCCATTAGCCATTGGCTGCCGCACTTATTGCCCAGGCCACCGCAGGGCAAAATATCGAAAATCATCAGTTTTCTGCCCACGCCAGCTCTGAGATCTACCCCACCCCAGCCTTGAACACTTGGTCATAGTCGAATAAATAGAGATACTGCCGATAAGCCATCATCCTGGCCTCAAGATTCAATTGCTCTCTGGACAGTTACCAGCAGCCCATTTGAGAACATCCCAATGGCAAGCACTTCCAGCTCTGATTTCTTCACAATCAATCTAGGCACTCGCCCTGACAAGGCATTCAGAATCCCCCCGCCACCGATTCAAGAAGCGCAGGATTGCTCAATCCAGCTCCCTCCCGGCCTTGCTGGGCCTAACGTCGCCGCACGCTGGTTAAAGAAAGGGCAAACACTTTCGGTAGGCAAGTTCCTGATCCCCGGAGGACTGATCTACACCACCTTATGCGTTGATCCCCGTGCGGGGCTGTATGAGCCTTCTCTAATAAATACCTTGCTCAAGCTTTCATCTGACGAGGTCGACTCCTCCTTATCACTGATGACCTATTGGCCTGATTACAAGTCCATTTCTGCACAAGCGCGCCGGGGATATGTGCAATGGTTGGCAGGCGGCCGTTGTGATCCGCGCGCTGATATCGGTTATGTGTTTTTATTTTTCTACGGCCTGGAGCGGCGCGCCCTGATCGACGCGGGCGAAGATCAAGACGCCATTGCCGATCTGTCGGATATCGTTGAAGAAGTCGAGCGACTTCTCGGTATCTACGGTTCAAATAGCTCACTGCGAGGCTATGCAGAAGGTTTTCTCGATTATCTTTGCTCTTCAAGCATCGACGACAACCTGTATTTAAAGCCCCCTGCGGTGACCACGGCAATACGATCCAGTATGTCGATTGGCCTGAGAGCCGGTTTAGGGCAAATGGCTATGCATCAACATCCCGTTAATGCGCAATGGGCTATTGCCTGGGCACTGTCAGACCCCGACATCATCAGGCGCACACCGGCAACGCGTTGCCCCGATTTACTGAGCAAACTTTTTATAACGGAATATGAACGGATATACCCGCAGGGCATTCTGCTGAGCCACAACAAAACCAGGCTCAAACATGCTTACCGGGCAGCTTCTAGAGTGGTGGGTGCAGCGGTGATAAGCATGGGTGATATTCCCGACGTCTCGGCCAGCGCGCTGAATCGCAAGAAACTTCAGTTTTTGCTCGATCGCTGTTCCAGCGACCTGGACGCCTATAGCCGTTTTATTGGGCGTTACCCCGACCACACGCAAAAGCTGGAGGGCTTGCTGCAATTACCCGTTTCACTGTGGCCAGCAACCTTGCGCGATGAGCTGGGAAGCCTAAAAACCAGGATAGAGGATGACCTCGAGGTCATGACCTTTATAGAGCTGGGTAAACGCTTCAATAGTAACGGTGTTTTGTCCCGCCCCCTGCTTATGGCCATGGCTCGGGCATTAGAATCACTGCAAATAGGCATGGAACCAGACGTGTTGGCTGGCAGCAGAATGCCCAAACCCGATGATTGTATTGCCCTCTTTGTCACGCAACCTGACGATGGCGTGCTCCGGGCGACACCTGCTTTTAACGCTGCATGCCTGACACTTGATCTGGCTAGCGCAGTAACCGTTGCAGACGGAGAGATATCGGCAGAAGAAGTCTCACTGCTGTTGAGCCAGATTGATGCCTGGCAACACTTGAGTATTGCTCAGCGCAAACGCCTTAAAGCCCATCTTGGCATTCAACTGCATCAACCCCCCACACTAGCAAGCCTCAAGAGCAGGCTCGAGCCTTTATCCATCACTGAGAAGGAGACCATTGCTCACTTCCTTGCCAGCCTTGCGCAAGCAGACGGGTCTGTCAGTTGCGAAGAAGTCAAACTGCTGGAGCGCATTTACAAAACACTTCAGCTAGATCCAATGACGCTTTACGGCAACCTGCATGTTGCCACTGCACCACGAGCGTTCTCGGAGCACTTCGGCGTTCCTTTGACCACGCCTGTACTTGAATCGATGCCTGAAGTCGGCGGCATAGTGCTTAATCTGGATCGTATTGCTCTGCTGCAGCGGGAAACCGAAGCAGTCTCAGCATTACTGGCTAAAGTGTTTATTGAAGACTCTGCCCTCGAACCTGAACCAGAGCCCACTGCCCTTGTGATCGAAGTGCAGGCTGATGCTGTTGCAATTATCCCCGGGTTGGAGGGTGAGCATCTCGCCTTTCTAAGGCTGTTGCTCTCGCGCCCCCAGTGGAGTCGTTCTGAGCTGCAAGACACCGCGAGCGACATGGATCTGATGCTCGACGGGGCTTTGGAACACATCAACGAACTTGCCTTTGAACACTTCGACATGCCCGTTACCGAAGGTGAAGAGCCCGTCGAAATCAACCCGGACATTTTGGAAAAATTGGCCCTATGAGCACTATTCGAACAAAAGATCGCGATGCGCTTATTCAATCACTGCGCGCAGGGGTTGTGCCGCGTGTGGGCCAACACCTTATCCAGGTTGGCCGCGCAGGCGAACTGGATGCGCTGCTCAAAGATGTGGATCGCTTGGCAGACGGTGGTGCTGCATTTCGTGTTGTGATAGGCGAATACGGTGCGGGCAAGACCTTTTTCTTGAACCTGGTTCGTGCAATTGCCATGGAGCGCAAGCTGGTCACGATGCATGCAGACTTGAACCCGGACCGCCGCTTGCATGCCAGCGGCGGGCAGGCCCGGTCGCTTTATGCCGAGTTGGCGAAAAACATGTCCACACGTACAAAGCCTGACGGTGGAGCAATGCAAGGTATCGTCGAAAAATTCATATCCCAGGCGAAAGCAGAGGCTAAGACATCGGGTAAAAGTACCGAAAACGTAATCCAGGTACGCCTCAATGAGCTGACTGAAATGGTCAACGGGTATGACTTTGCGCACGTGATCGCAGCTTACTGCCGGGGCTTTGACGAGGGCAACGAGCAACTCAAGGCCGATGCCATTCGCTGGTTAAGGGGTGAATTTACAACAAAGACCGATGCGCGAGCAGCGCTCGGCGTTCGGACCATTATTGACGACGCCTCGGTCTATGATCAGCTCAAACTGCTTTCCAGATTCGTACGCCTGGCCGGGTATGCCGGGCTGATGGTTTGCCTTGATGAACTGGTCAATCTCTACAAGCTGGCAAACACCCAAGCCCGTAACGCCAACTATGAACAAATCCTGCGTATTCTCAACGACTCCTTGCAAGGAGCTTCACAAGGGTTGGGTTTTGTTCTGGGAGGCACTCCTGAGTTCCTGATGGATACTCGTCGCGGGTTGTTCAGCTACCCTGCCCTGCAGTCACGGCTGGCGGAGAACTCCTTTGCCAAAAGCGGACTGATTGACCTCTCAGGCCCGGTAATCCGCCTCACCAGTCTGACGCCTGAAGACTTTTACGTGTTACTGCAAAAGCTACGGCACGTCTATGCCTCGGGAGATCCGCAGAAGTACTTGCTCCCCGACGAAGCACTGCCAAAATTCATGACACACTGTAATCAGCGTCTTGGGGAAGCTTACTTTCGTACCCCACGCACAACGATCACTGCATTTATCAACCTGCTGGCAATCCTTGAGCAGAACCCTGGTTCTGATTGGCGCGAACTGATTGGCAGTGTTGACGTGGCAAAAGACACCGGTGGAGCGTCAGACCTGACTGTGGAGCAGGATGATGAACTTGCCACCTTCGAGCTCTGAGTCCTCCTCTTTCAGCCTTCTCGACTCCAGGATTAAACGCTGGATCTGGGCTGAAGGCTGGACATCGCTAAGGGATGCCCAAGAGCAAGCTATAGCTGCTCTGGTAGGCGCTGATCAAGATGTCATCATTGCTGCAGCCACTGCGGCGGGTAAAACCGAGGCTGCTTTCCTACCTATTCTGACGCACCTGCTCAATCATCCCGATATACCCGGAGCCGTGCTGTATATCAGCCCCCTCAAAGCCCTGATTAACGATCAATGGGAGCGCCTGGGTCGTCTGTGCGAGCAACTGGACATCCCGGTAACTGCCTGGCACGGAGACATTTCGGCGAACAAGAAACATCGATTCCTGAAATCGCCTGAAGGTGTTTTGCTCATCACGCCAGAATCGCTGGAAGCTCTTTTCGTGAACCGTGGTTCCAACATGGGCGCCCTATTCAAAAATCTGCGTTACATCGTCGTTGACGAATTACATGCGTTTATAGGCAGTGAGCGCGGCAAACAACTGCAATCACTGATGCACCGTGTAGAACTTGTCGTCGGTCGACACTTGCCGAGAGTGGGCCTGTCGGCAACGCTGGGTGATATGAAGATGGCCAGCAACTTTCTTTGCCCTCGGCGTGCCGAGGGGGTCACGGTCATTGAATCCAAAAACGCGGGGCAGACGCTGCAGATCCAGGTTAAAGGCTATATCCAGCTACCCATGTGCAAGTTGCTCGAAGGCCGGGATAAACTTGAATCGGCCTCTGATGATGAGCCTGAAGATCAGCACTCCCCTGACTTCGCAATCGCCGAGCATCTTTACAAGGTGCTCAGGGGCAGTAACAACTTGGTATTCCCCAATAGCCGTACCCAGGTTGAGTCTTTCGCTGATCGACTTAGACGATGTTGTGAGCGCGATGCCGTACCCAATGAGTTCTGGCCTCACCACGGCAGCCTGTCCAAAGATCTGCGCGAACAAGCCGAGCACGCTTTGAAATCCGGGGAGTTTCCCGCAACAGGGATCTGCACATCGACCCTTGAGCTGGGCATCGATATTGGCTCAATCAAGAATGTCGTGCAGATTGGCTGCCCGCCCTCTGTAGCCAGCCTGCGTCAACGCCTGGGGCGCTCCGGCAGGCGCCCGGGCGAACCTGCTATTTTGCGGGCTTACTGCAAAGAACAGCCGTTAACAGCCAGCTCCGACCTTTCAGATCGATTACGCCAGGGGCTTGTACAGACCATTGCCATGATTCGCCTGCTCACACAATCATGGTTCGAACCTCCGCGTACTCAAGGTGTGCATGCGTCCACATTCGTTCAGCAATGCCTTTCCATCATTGCTCAATGCGGGGGGGCCACTGCCCCCGAGCTATGGAGGCGCCTGGTTGCAGACGGTGCGTTCACCCGGATTGAAAAGGCAGACTTTGTTGAACTGCTGAAAAACCTTGGTGCAAAAGAACTTATCACCCAGGAAAGTTCAGGCCTGTTGCTGCCGGGAGTCATTGGCGAGCGATTGATCAACCATTATGAGTTTTACAGCGCCTTCAGCAGTGATGAGGAGTTTCGTCTGGTGTGTGCAGGCAAGCCTTTGGGTGCGTTACCGGTGAGCCGTCCGCTGGCCAAGGATCAGCGAATCATCTTCGGCGGGCGTCGCTGGCAAGTTCAGGACGTTGACCTTGAGGCCAAGATCATTACCGTTTCGCCCTCACGGGGTGGTGCTCCCCCCTATTTTGAAGGGCTGGGTGCAATGATTCATGATCGGGTGCGCCAAGAAATGCGCGCACTGCTGGCTGAAAGCACCCCGTGCCCTTTTATTGATCGCACGGCCCAGGCGTTACTGGACGAAGCACGCCAGACTTTTGCTGCGCTTGGGCTGTCGCAGCGACATATCCTGCTGACAGGCGACACATGCCAGATCGTAAGCTGGCTGGGTGATCACGCCAATGACGCCCTGTGCTTGCTGCTTAATCACGTAGGGCTGCGTTGTGAGGGGGACGGTTTATTGATTTCGACCAACGCCAAGAGCGACAAGATGATGTGGGCACTTGAACAGGTTGCAGCGCTGGACGCCAGCGACCTGAAAACGTTGCTGGCCGATGTTGAGAATATGCGACGAGAAAAATGGGACTGGGCACTGCCTGAGTCGCTGCTGGTAAAGTCTTATGCTTCCATCTCTCTGGATATCGGGACGGCCATAGCCTTTGCAAAGGCTCAAACTCTTTGACTGGCACATCAGCAGGCCGTTAGCGGCCTGCACACAAAGCCGGACATGGGGCTTTTAAACGCCAAAACATCATACTAAAACTGCTTCAGGGCCCGTCTCAGCATCCTCTTGTTGCTGGCAATACGATCTGCCAAATCAAACCATTGATCACGCTCTTTGCCTTCCAGCTTTTCCCATCTCCCAGAAACACGAGTATAAATATCCGCGTCATCCGGTATATCTACAGTCTTTAAAATCCGTTGCTGAGAAGTACCGAAAAGCCTCTTGATGAGCGTCGGCGGCATGACAATATCGGCGCTCGAAACCTCGAAAGACAAAGCCATGACCCACTCTTTTGTGGAAAAAGTTCCCAAAAGCAACTGCTGCACGTCTGCGGGTGCCCCGGGAGATACCCAAATTGATTTCTCCTTTCCGTCCATCAAATCAACCAGAAACTTGGGAAGTCCACTTCTCACGGGCGGATAGGGCAGTAACTGTCGACGGGCCAACTTGTGAAGCAATCTTTTGCCAGACAGCCGATGAGAAATCAGGCATTTCTCATGCCTGCGAATAGTCTCGAGAAAAATCCTGTTATCTCTTTCGATCCCCAAATGCAGCAAGCCAAAAATAATCACCAATGCCGCAAACCCGCTTGCCCACCCGGCATACAGGCTGGAGTCCTCATCGCTGCTCACAAGGTACGGGGTCAAACAGACTAAAGCCGCAGCCAACAGACTGCCTAAAAGGAAATACTTGAGTTTGTAATACATACACCCCTCCACCCGCCCATTGCCAAATTTCAGGCAAAAAAAAGCCGCTATCGCTAGCGGCTTTTTTACTATCTGGCTCCACGACCTGGACTCGAACCAGGGACCCAATGATTAACAGTCATTTGCTCTACCAACTGAGCTATCGCGGAATTGCGTCTATCTTACTGATATAAAAAGAGAAGTCAACACTTTTGCTGACTTCTCCCTGCATTATTCAGATGACCTGAACAATGGCGTCGGTTACCGCCTCAATGTTGCGCTGGTTCAAAGAAGCCACGCAGATTCGGCCGGTATCAAGGGCATAAATACCGAATTCGGTACGCAGACGCGTTACTTGTTCAACGGTCAGACCGGAGTACGAGAACATGCCACGCTGACGTGCAACAAAGCTGAAGTCATGCCCAGGAGCCTTTTTCGACAGCAGCTCAACCATTTGCAGACGCATGCCACGAATGCGCAGGCGCATTTCTGCCAGCTCGTCTTCCCACATCGCACGCAGCTCAGGGCTGTTAAGCACGGCTGCAGCAATGGTTGCACCGTGAGTCGGCGGGTTGGAGTAGTTGGTACGGATCACGCGCTTGACCTGGGACAGCACACGGGCGCTCTCTTCCTTCGATTCGGTGATGATCGACAGTGCACCGACACGCTCGCCGTACAGAGAAAACGACTTGGAGAACGAGCTGGAAACAAAGAAGCTCAGGCCCGAGCCGGCGAACAGGCGTACTGCTGCTGCGTCTTCGTCGATGCCGTCGCCAAAGCCCTGGTAGGCCATGTCCAGGAACGGGATCAGGCCTTTGGCCTTGACCACGTCCAGCACGTTCTGCCAGTCGGCCGGGGTCAGGTCGACACCGGTCGGGTTGTGGCAGCAAGCGTGCAGCACAACAATGGAGCCGGCGGGCAAGGCATTCAGATCTTCGAGCATGCCGGAACGGTTGACGTCATGGCTGGCGGCGTCGTAGTAACGGTAGTTCTGCACCGGAAAACCGGCGGCTTCAAACAGTGCACGGTGGTTTTCCCAGCTTGGATCGCTGATCGCGACTACTGCGCCTGGCTGCAGTTGCTTAAGGAAGTCAGCACCGATTTTCAGCGCGCCCGTACCGCCAACGGCTTGAGTGGTGATCACCCGGCCAGCTGCCAGCAACGGCGACTCGGCACCGAACAACAGCTTTTGCACGGCCTGGTCGTAGGCGGCAATACCATCGATCGGCAAATAACCGCGCGACGCGTGCTGGGCAACCCGGATCGTTTCGGCTTCGACAACGGCACGCAAGAGCGGAATTCGTCCCTCTTCGTTGCAGTAAACACCAACCCCCAGGTTCACTTTGCTGGTACGGGTATCGGCGTTGAATGCTTCGTTGAGGCCCAGGATAGGATCGCGTGGTGCCATTTCGACAGCGGAGAACAGGCTCATTATTACGGCGGCTCTGAATGGGGAATGGAGGGGGTGACAACGCTCCAGCCGATTGCACTAGAGCGGTGCACAAACGGGGAGCAAGTATAAGCCCGATCAGGATTCGGGCAACAGCCTATTGCCGGTTTTACCCAAGTATTTGAGTTTATTTTCAGGCCACTGGTCTAATTGCAATCTTTGCCGATATGCCCGTATCAGAGCTGTACCTTGAAACAGTCGGACATGACCTCCATATTTAGCCGTATCCTGTTTTTTCCTGCGGCCTGAGTCGCATGCACTTATAAAGGCTACTGCTTTTATAGAAGCAAACCCTGAGGTCCTTCATGCCCGATTTTCAGCTTGTTACCCGCTTCAAGCCCGCAGGCGATCAACCCGAAGCCATTCGCCAGATGATTGAAGGCATCGAAGCCGGCCTGTCGCACCAGACCCTGCTCGGGGTAACCGGTTCGGGCAAGACGTTCAGCATTGCCAACGTGATCGCCCATGTGAACCGCCCCACCCTGGTGCTGGCGCCCAATAAAACCCTGGCTGCCCAGCTGTACGGCGAGTTCAAGTCATTCTTCCCGAACAACGCGGTGGAGTACTTCGTCTCGTACTATGACTACTACCAGCCCGAAGCGTACGTGCCCTCCTCCGATACCTTTATCGAGAAGGATGCCTCGATCAACGACCATATCGAGCAGATGCGCCTGTCCGCAACCAAGGCCCTGCTGGAGCGCAAGGACGCGATCATCGTTACCACGGTGTCGTGCATTTATGGCCTGGGCAGCCCCGAGACCTATCTGAAGATGGTGTTGCACGTCGACCGTGGCGACAAGCTCGACCAGCGCGAGTTGCTGCGCCGCCTGGCCGATCTGCAATACACCCGCAACGATATGGACTTTGCCCGCGCCACCTTCCGCGTGCGCGGCGATGTGATCGACATCTATCCTGCCGAATCGGATCTGGAGGCGGTGCGCATCGAACTGTTCGATGATGAAGTCGAAAGCATCAGTGCCTTTGACCCGCTGACCGGCGAAGTCATCCGCAAGATGCCACGCTTTACCTTCTACCCCAAGAGCCACTATGTGACTCCGCGCGAAACCCTGCTCGACGCCGTGGAAGGGATCAAGGAAGAACTCAAGGAGCGGCTGGAGTACCTGCGGGCCAATAACAAGCTGGTCGAGGCCCAGCGCCTGGAACAGCGCACCCGCTTCGATCTGGAAATGATCATGGAGCTGGGTTACTGCAACGGCATCGAAAACTACTCGCGCTACCTTTCGGGCCGCGAGTCCGGGGCCCCGCCACCGACCCTGTTCGACTACCTGCCGGCCGACGCGCTGCTGGTGATCGACGAGTCTCACGTCAGCGTGCCGCAAGTGGGCGCCATGTACAAAGGCGACCGTTCACGTAAAGAGACCCTGGTGGAATATGGCTTCCGCCTGCCCTCGGCACTGGACAACCGGCCGATGCGTTTTGACGAATGGGAACGCATCAGCCCGCAGACCATTTTTGTTTCCGCCACCCCTGGCAACTACGAAGCCGAACATTCGGGCCGCGTGGTCGAGCAGGTGGTGCGCCCCACCGGCCTGGTCGATCCGCAGATCGAAGTGCGTCCGGCCCTCACCCAGGTCGACGATTTGCTCTCCGAGATTGCCAAGCGCGTGGCGCTGGAAGAGCGTGTGCTGGTCACCACCCTGACCAAACGCATGTCCGAAGACCTCACCGATTACCTGGCCGACCATGGCGTGCGGGTACGCTATCTGCACTCGGATATCGACACCGTGGAGCGCGTCGAAATCATCCGCGATCTGCGCCTGGGCGTATTTGACGTGCTGGTGGGGATCAACCTGCTGCGTGAAGGGCTGGACATGCCCGAGGTGTCGCTGGTGGCGATCCTGGACGCCGACAAGGAGGGCTTCCTGCGCTCCGAACGCTCGTTGATCCAGACCATTGGCCGGGCGGCACGTAACCTCAATGGCCGGGCGATTCTCTACGCTGACCGTATCACCGGCTCGATGGAGCGTGCCATCGGCGAGACCGAACGCCGGCGCGAGAAACAGATCGCTTTCAACCTCGCCAACGGCATTACGCCCAAAGGCGTGCTCAAGGATGTCGCGGATATCATGGAGGGTGCGGTAGTGCCGGGTTCGCGCAGCAAAAAGCGCAAAGGCATGGCCAAGGCCGCGGAAGAAAACGCCAAGTACGAGAACGAGCTGCGCTCGCCCAGCGAGATCAGCAAGCGCATTCGCCAACTGGAAGAAAAAATGTACGCCCTGGCCCGCGATCTCGAGTTCGAGGCGGCGGCGCAAATGCGCGACGAAATCGGCAAACTGCGCGAGCGGTTATTGCAGGTTTAACGCCCCACATTGTCCCTGTGGGAGCGGGCTTGCTCGCGATTGGATCGATGCGGTGTATCAGGTAAACCGCGCCGTTTCTATCGCGAGCAAGCCCGCTCCCACAGGGCAATCTCTCAGACGGCAACCGCCGCTACCGCCTCGACCTCAAACAACATCTCATCCAGCGCCAGGCGCGGCACCGGGATCAAGGTGCAGGCCGGGGCCGGCAGCTCCCCCCATACCCGCTTCACTTCGGCGCCCAAAATCTGTAAGCGCTCCAGGCTGTGATCCACGATCAATACGGTGATCTTGGCCACGTCCTTGATCTGTGCATCGGCCGCTGCCAGGGCGATCTGCAGGTTGGCAAAGGCCTGGCGCACCTGCTCGGCGAAGTCCGTCGACAGCTCACTGTCGGCGTTCTCGCCGCCCTGGCCGGCGGTGTACACCAGCCGCACATTCGCGGCCACACGGGCAACATGGGAGTAACCGTTGGGCGCAGGGTCATACAGCCCGACGGGGTTGAGCAACAGCACTGCGGAGTCAGAATTCTTGTCCATAAAATACGCACCAGTGGCAGTGGGATAAGCAAGCGCGCTATTCAACCACTCTCGCCAAGCCGTACGCCAGCGCCCTCGCGACACAGGCCGCAAATATGCAAGGATGTTACGCCGCAGCGCACCAAAGCCGTTTTCCAAGGATGACCATGACTGCCATCACCACCCAAATGCCCCTTGTGCCGGGGCGCCTCGAACAAATGTCGACCCGCATTGCCTTTTTCATCGCCGGTTTTGGCCTCGCCGCCTGGGCGCCACTGGTGCCCTACGCCAAAGCCCGTGCGGGACTGGACGAGGCCACTTTGGGCTTGTTATTGCTGTGCCTGGGCGCGGGCTCAATCCTGGCGATGCCCATTGCCGGCATCCTCGCCAGCCGTTATGGCTGCCGCCGGGTGCTGGTGGGCGGCACGCTGTTGATCTGCCTCGCGCTGCCACTGCTGGCGACGGTCAGTGCCATACCGCTACTGATCGCCACACTCTTCTTGTTTGGCGCTGGGCTCGGCGCCGTCGACTCCACCGTCAACTTGCAGGCCGTGATCGTCGAGCGTGCCAGCGGGCGCACCATGATGTCGGGTTTTCACGGGCTGTTCAGCGTCGGCGGGATTGCCGTCGCGGCCGGGGTCAGCGCCCTGCTGGCGCTGGGCCTGACGCCGCTGTGGGCGATTGTGGTGGTGATTGCATTGATCCTCGCAGCCCTGCTCAAGGCTGCTCCGCACCTGCTGCCTTATGGCAGCGAAAGCAACGGCCCGGCGTTTGCCGTGCCCCACGGCGTGGTGCTCTTTATCGGCTTGCTGTGCTTTACCGTGTTCCTGGCCGAAGGCGCAATGCTCGACTGGAGCGCCGTATTCCTGACCTCCGAGAAAGGCATTGGCGATGCCTATGCCGGTCTGGGTTATGCCGCGTTTGCCTTGACCATGACCGCGGGCCGACTGATGGGCGATACCATCGTCAAGCGTCTGGGTGCGCGGCTGGTGATTGTCCTGGGTGGGTTGTTTGCCGCCGCGGGCATGGCCCTGGCAACCCTGGCACCGAACTGGGAGTCAGCATTGCTCGGTTATGCGCTGGTGGGCGCAGGGTGTTCGAATATCGTGCCGGTGCTGTACACCGCCGTGGGCAAACAGACCGTAATGCCGGAACATATCGCCGTGCCAGCCATTACCACCCTGGGGTATGCGGGGATTCTGGCAGGGCCTGCGGCCATCGGCTTTATTGCCCATGCCAGCAGCCTGGGCGCGGCCTTTTTGCTGATCACCGCCATGCTCATAGCCGTAGCCATCAGCGGGCGGATTTTGCGGGTTTAGAGCGAGCCCCTCACCCCAGCCCTCTCCCGGCGGTAGAGGGGGCCGATGGGTGGTGTTGCACAAATTTGCTTCTGCTTTTAGTCCCCTCTCCCTCCGGGTGAGGGGGCTTTTGGCTTAAAAACCCACACTCGCCTGCACAAAGAACGTACGCGGCTCGCCCAGGTAAATCCCCGCGTTGTTGTCGCTGGAGCGGGTGTAGTACTCGTGGTTGAACAGGTTCTTGATCCCCGCTCCCACTTTCAGGTTTGACGCTTCAGGGCCGAAGTCGTAACCGACTCGGGTGCTCCAGGTCGCATACCCAGGAATATCGCCGTACTGGCCATCCGGGGTCGGATCAGTGATGTACACCCCGCCAGTGCCCGGCGCGTGCTGCTGGGACTGGGCAAACATGTCCAGGTTGTAGGTCCAGCGGTTGACCACGTAACGCGCCCCGAGGTTGACCACCTGGCGCGAATATAGCGGCAGATCACGCCCTTTGAAGTTGGGAATGTCACCCTCGGACGTCGCCTTGGTGTAGGTAAAGCCCGCATTGACCGACAGGCCGTCAAGGCGTGCGTCCAGTGCCGACATATCGTAGTGAACCGAGGTCTCGATACCCTGGTGCCTGGTCGCGCCCAGGTTGGTCCAGCCCACATCGTTGCTCACATATTGCAACTCGTCGGCAAAGTCGATGTAGAACAGCGTCACTTCACCGCCCCACACACCATTGTCGTAACGCGTACCCAGCTCATAGGTCTTGGCCTTTTCAGGACGCAAACCCGCTGCGGTCGCATCGCCGACACCGCCCTGGCCCAGCTGGAAGTACTGCAGGCTGCCGAACGAGGTCTCGTAGTTGGCAAACAGTTTCCACGCGTCCGACAGGTGATACATCACGCTCAGGGCCGGCAGTGCTTCGCTGCTGTCGATGCTGCGGTTTTTTTCCTGCACTGGTTTGCCGTTATTGCCCAGTACCGGGCGGTCGTGCCAGTTGGTGCTGATCCGCTCAAAGCGGATACCCGGGGTGACCGTCCAGTTGCCCACATCGATCTTGTCATCGATATAGAACGCGTTGGCCTCGGTGCCACCTGTGCGATCCTGATACACATGACCGTCTGCCCCGGGCCCCGGCACAGGCACGTTATTGACCAGGTACACCTGGCTGGCCTCTTCATGCATCGCCTCTTTGAGGTAGCGATAGCCCAGCCCCACTTCCTGCGTGACCGGCCCCAGGGTGAACACATGGGACACCCGCGGCTCGATACCGAAGGTGTGGTAACTGCGCGGATACGAAGCCAGGGTTTGCAGATTGCGGGCTGCAATGTTGCTGCCACGGAAGCTGTCGGTGTAATAGGTCAGGACTTCAAACTGGGTCTGGTCGTCGATCTGACGCAGGTACTTGAAGGACACATCCTTGCGTCGCCCGGTAAAGTTGTCGTAGTCACGCAGCGACTGGTACGGGTCAGCGTCAAACTGCTTTTGGGTCAGGCCACCGGGCATGTCCGCGGTGGCGTCGTAGTAGTGGAAATTGAGGGTGAAATCATCCTGGTCGGTGGGTGCCCAGTGGGTCTTGAGCAAGACGTCATCGATATCGTTGTCGTTGTTGCGCGCGCGATAGCCATCACCCTTGACTCCGGAATACAGCAATGCAGCACCGATACCGTTGTCCGCCGTGCCGCCGAGAAATGCCGATTCAATATGTTTCCAGCCACCACGCTCGGAGGTTTCCAGGGTTGTGCCGACCTCGCCCTGGAAGGTCTCGGGGATGGCCCGGGTCACAAAGTTGATCACCCCGCCCACGTTTTGCGGCCCGTAGCGCACCGAGCCGGCACCCCGCACCACGTCGATGCTGTCCAGGTTGCCCGATGACCACGGTAAGCTATTTTCTAATAAAATGAGATAGAACCTACCCGGAGCCGATTCAATGCCCAAGGCATACGCATACGTCAGATGGTCAACCGCCTCGCAAGGCGAAGAAGGCCGAGACAGCCACGACCGTCAAACCACCCCACTCCAAGCATTTACAGAGGTCACAGGCGTCCCCGTGGTCGAAACCGTTATCGACAAGGGGATCAGTGCATTCCGTGGTGCAAACGCCCGGATCGGCCAGTTAAAAGGGTTGTTGGACAGGATAGAGAGTGGAGAAA
This sequence comes from Pseudomonas sp. FSL R10-0056, assembly GCF_009600105.1. Classification (NCBI taxonomy): domain Bacteria; kingdom Pseudomonadati; phylum Pseudomonadota; class Gammaproteobacteria; order Pseudomonadales; family Pseudomonadaceae; genus Pseudomonas; species Pseudomonas sp. FSL R10-0056. The sequence continues at coordinate 19,382 of NZ_WIWL01000133.1, read as the reverse complement.
TTGAGCATGGCGACTACATCATTGTCGAATCAATCGACCGACTAACCCGCCAGAAACTCACCGACTCCGTTGATCTAATCCAATCAATTCTCAAAAAAGGCGTGCGACTACACACCGTTTTCGACAACAAGACATATTCCTACGACGATCCAAGCCGCGACCTCGAAACCTTGATCCTAGTAGGTGTAATCGCAAAACGGGCACACGAAGAAAGCGACACCAAGAGCAAACGCCTGAAATCCGTGTGGGTAAAGAAGCGAGACACTGCAGAAACCAACGTTATAGGTAAACGATGCCCCTACGGCTTTCGCTTTGATGAACAAAGTCAATCTTTTATCATCGTTGAAGATGAAGCCCAAGAAATTCGCCAGATTTTCGACCTACTCAAACACGTTGGAGTATTGGAGAGCGTTAAGCAAGTAAATAAACATTCAAAACGCCGTTGGACTAGAACAGCAGTCCTTCAACTTATAAACAGCAAAAGCCCAATTGGCGTGCTACGTTTGCAACGACGCAACGAGAACGGCACCAAAGCGTTTGATCGTTATGTTCCCAATTATTTTCCAAAAATCATTGATGAAATAGAATTCAGTGCAGCCGTTGCTGCGATGAAAACCCGATTAAATGGGCGAAATTACGGACGTAGAACACCCCACCATTACAATATTTTCCGGCACTGCATCCAATGCGAAGAACATAAATGCGGGATGATTTTCAACTTACAAATATTAGGAACCGAGAAAAAACGCTACGCCTACCTTGTTTGCTCTAACAGAGCCGAACGAGTATGCGAATGTAGTAACAGAATTAGATTTGAGCTTGTTTTCGGCACATTCCTCGCTTTCGTTAGGCAATTATCGGAAAATCGTTACATTGACGAGCGGACAGACAAGAAGCGAAAAGACTTCACTTGGTTCAGCCAAGACCAATACAAGCAAATGGACACCGTAAACGACGCATTCAGCCGTTTCTTTTCCGTTCGTGATACTTCGGCACCAAAAGAAGAAATACGAGCCAAGAAAGCCAAGCTAACAACCGAAAAATCCACATTGGAGATGTTAGAGGCTTCGCTAGCTCAGTTTGACGGAATAATTCCAAATACATTTATCAGGCGTGTGGCCGATAGCGAAGCACGGATCACCGTGTTAGAAAGCGAGATCCAAAAACTTGAAGGCACGTTAGCAATCGAAGCGGAAACGCTCGAAATCACCACCTACGAAGACATAATAGCCCTATACGAAACAGAAGAAGGCCGATTGAAACTCAACACATTTTTCATCACCAGAGGAATCACCTTCGACGTTAAAATTGACAAAGAAACAAACCTCGTCGGCATGGACATTCGTATAAAAGGTGAAAAAGACTTTAATCTTTATACCCATCAATTTTTCAAACAAAAAGCTCCACTAACGCCATTTGGAATACCAGACCTTTCCCACATCATAAAATAAAATTAAGCCCCTCTAATAAACCGAAAATTGGAGGGGTTACACATTAACAATCCAAGGCGTTACACGTTAAAAACCAGAGCAAAAACAAAAGGCACCACGCTCTTAATCACCAGAATAGCTTTTGACTTTCTTCAAAAAAAACTTTTTTAAAAAAATCTCTCGCATAATGCACTCCCCCGCACACGCCTCATGTATACGCACGCACCCACACACGTCTTTAGTTATCTATATATAGATATCATATACACTAGATAACTATAATAAAGATTACTACACCGCACGCACATACCCAACCAACACCACTATACAAAACCACCCACACCATCATGCTTGATATACATTTTTTATGTGGTTCAATATATGCATATGGTTCAAGTTTTCAAAGAAGCCCTTAGAAACATACCAGCTATGTTAACCATCCCACTTTTGCTACGCAAAAGATGTGACGGTTAACGCAGGTGCCTAGTCGGCAGGACAGAAGCAAAAGCCAAGAGCAAAAACCAACCCACCACTGAGGATAAAATGAATGATACCAATTTGCAGATAATTACGCTGACTAAAAGAGACAGAAACTATTCCAACCTGAATGGGCTGGATAGCTCGTTGAAACACTCGCTTAGGCTGGACCAAAACGAGTATGACGACTTTGAATTCAACCCCAACCCACCGCACCCCAATATAGCCATTATTGGTGGTGTTGAACAGGTATTAACAAGGGAACTGGCAGAGCAATTGCTGGCCGACTTCAACGACCAACTACAAACCAAACTCAAAGCAACAGAAGCGACTGACGAGATAGCAGCAGAAAAAGAAAAGCTCCGAAAACTAAAATCGAAGCTGGTCAAATTCATCAACGCAACCGAACCCACCCAAATAAAAGAATACGTCACATCGGTAATGGAGGGAGAAAGGCCGTTGGTAGTCGGAGACTACGCCGCCCTACTCAATCAGCACAAAATCAGCCGTGTAGCTCAGCGTATCGACCTTCTAGAGAACTACACCACCAAAAAGCGAGAGATCGAGCAAAACGCACCAGATCGAGCCGTATCAAGGACGGTCAACAGGGTTAAAGAAATCATCCTTGTGATACCTGAACCCAATAAATTGGCAATCACAAAGGGATACACAGACCTTTTGCAGAAAGCCATGCACCAGTTCTATCAAAAGAATTTCCCCAACAACAAGATGCTTTTTTCATTCAGCCACTTGGACGAGACAACCAACCACGTTCACGCCTTCCTTGACCTTCAAAACACAAAGACCGGAAAATATGATTTTTCAGCCCAAGAATTTGAATTCGCATCACAATACTACGCGAAGAATAAAGCTCACCTTGATAATATATCCGAACCGCCAACATTAGAAGACTTCAAACTTCCCAACCGTAGCGAAGAAAAGCAAAACCATAGGTTTATCCGAGAACGCGAGTCATGGAAGTCAAAAGTAATGCAGGCGGCCTTTTACGAGCACTTTAACAGCTTAGCCGCTCCATATGGCTTACAAGCCAAATTCCTACCTAAAACCAAGGATAACAAAGAATTCCTAAGCAAGATTGAGCAGGAGGCCAAGAAGCCCAAGAGCGAGCGAAGCCATAACTATTACACCAGACAAGTAGAGAAACTTGAGCAGGAGCTTACACAGAAGAAAGAAGAGCTGACCGAGCAAAAAACGAATGTCGTCACTCTTAACACCACGATAAGCGAGCTTCAAAATACTGTTTCAACATACCAGAATAAAATCCAAAACTTAGAGATGCACGCCACAGAGCAGCAAAAAGAAAATGCGAAGCTCGACCACCATAGGCAAATACTGTCCGAGGACATAACCGAGAAGACGAACAAAACCGAACAGCTAAAGATAAATTTCAAATCCACCAAAGAAAAAATGACCAAAGAACTACGCGAGCTAAGGAAGAAAATAGAAGAGGATACCGAAAGAAAATCAGTATTAGAAAAAGCGATTAAGGTCTACGAGGAAGAGCTTGAACCATTAATCAAAAAATTTGACATTCTGGTTGATCGAATACTTGAAGCCAAAAGGCTTGATGAAAATCCAGAGCAATTCTATAAGAGATTAAGAGAAAACACATATAAAATGGCAAGCCGCTTGGATTCAGAGAAACGAAAGGATTACCTATTTAACGTTGGGGAACAACTAAAAGAACAAGGATTAGACCATGCCAAAGTGGAGTTAGGATTTACAGATAAAGTGAAACTTTTGGCATCCGACACGTTCACAAGAAAACAAGTTGTTGAGTTCGACAAGGAGGAAGCCCTGCAGGCGAAAGAAGCCAGAAAGAGAAGACTGCTAAAACTCAAGCCACCAAGCCCATTTCAAGACCCTTATGACCCATATAGCTAATTCATAAAAAAAGCCCCTAAAAGGGGCTTATAAATAATTTGCGAGCGTCATCTTGCTTTTAAAGCCTAAATTTTGAAACCATAGAATGCAAATCTACCGCAAGACGCGAAAGCTCTTGACTAGCCGCATTGGTTTGGTTAGCCCCCGCAGACGTTTGCATTGACAAATCCCTAATATTAACCAAATTTCTGTCAACTTCACGGGCAACCTGTGCCTGCTCTTCCGAAGCACTGGCAATAACCAAGTTTTTCTGGTTGATTGAGGTAATTGCTTCACTAATTACCTCAAGAGCATCATTAGCTTCCCGAGCAACCACTAACGTGCCATTAGCACGGTCTTGGCTCTCATTCATAGCATCAACTGCACGGCCTGTACCTGATTGAATACCTTCAATCATTTGTTCTATTTCAGCTGTCGATTGTTGGGTTCTATGAGCCAACGCACGTACCTCATCCGCTACAACAGCAAAGCCACGACCAGCATCGCCAGCCCTAGCAGCTTCGATGGCAGCATTAAGTGCCAGCAAGTTTGTTTGCTCAGCAATTGAGCGAATTACTACCAGTACTTGACTAATTTCACCGGCACTCTGTGCCAAAATTTTAACTTCAGACGAAGTATCAGAGATATTACCAACGAGTTTATTAATGGACTCCAAAGTCTGACTAACCTTTTCACGGCCTTGATAGGTGCTTTTATCAGCAGCTTTAGAATCATCGGCAGTATTTACAGCGTTACGAGCCACTTCCTCAACCGCCGCTGTCATCTCATTTACCGCTGTAGCGGCTTGGTCGATTTCTGCACTTTGCTGGTTGAGTCCTCGATTAGTATCCTCCGTCACCGCATGTAACTCTTCAGAAGCAGAAGCCAGCATATTTGATGATTCGGAGATTCTTTTAATCGTATCATGCAAGCTAATCTGCATTTTTTTCAATGCAATTAGCAGGTGTGCAGGCTCGTCAGAACCATTTATCTTGATTCGTTGAGTTAAATCACCATCGGCAATTCTATCTGCAACTACCACCGCTTCAGCCAAAGGAGAAACGATACTCCGAGTAAGAACCACCGCGATTACAATCATCAGTATCAAAATAATAATCAACGCGACAACAATCATGAAAACAGCAGCATTAAATACTTTATTTGTTTGATCAGCAGCATAAACAGCACCTTTCTTATTAAACTTAATCAACTGATTTAAAAAAACCATCATTTGATCAGCATCATCAGCCAAAGGTCCATTTGCCATCTTAATTTCGTCAGCCCTTTCAGGTGAAGACAAAACTCCTTCTAAAATCTGACGCTGAACAGAAAGGTACTTTTCGTATGAGGTTTTAAATTTCTCGAAAATCTGACGATCCTCAGAGTCATCTATTTCCTTTTCATAACCTTTCAAGCTCATAGCAACATCTTGGTTTATACTTCTAACCAGATCAACGGTAGTATTTAGTTCGGATTTCTCCTCCAACATCAACGTTCGTAAAGTCAGTGCTCTGGCTCGCCCTAAACTACTCCCAACCTCTCCCACAGCCTCGACTGCTGGCAACCACTCATTACGAATTTCGGCAGCTGCATCGTCCATTTGGTATGCTTGGAATAAAGCGATCCCTCCCATAACCAAAACGAGTAATGCGATAATTGTGAACCCAATACCGGCTCGACTACCAATGTTCATACTTCTAATATTCATCGACCGCTCCTAAACCCAAGACGTAATAAATCAGTACTTGCTGTATCGGCAAAAAAAATAATTTCTTGAATGAAAAAACTCATATCCTTCAGTCTAATTGATAGGCAGCATTGATTTTCAACACAAACCACAGTACAAACTCACCACTTACAGGCGGTAGTGTAATTTCCATTTCCCTTTGCCTGCATCGTGCAGGCTTTTTTATGCCAATAAAAAACCCGCGACTAAGCGGGTTTTTTACCATCTAAGTTTGACAAACTTCGAAAGTGTGGCAACTTGAAAGGAGCAGAAAAAGAAAACCACCCGGCAAGGTGGCTAAGGATACTACAATAAAATTTTAAAAAACTTTAATCAACACACTCATTTAATCATCAAAAAGTTTATTGTCAAGTCATCTTCCAAGGTTTTCTTTTTCTAAACAACCAATTAGAAGAGGAAAACAATGGGATGTATAAAACTATTTGAGGACTACTTACCAAAGAGACCTTATCACACCGATGATTTAATCAGCGGCTTAAAAATCAACAAAAAAGAAAAAGCTAAACTTGCAAGACTAGTTCAGCCCAATGGGCCTACACATAGATATTGGATGGTTTTTGACCTCGATAAATCTAATGCAGGGATGCACTGGGATGACGTGGGAGCACCAGCCCCAAACCTAATAGCTCGAAATCCGGCCAATGGGCACGCTCATTTGCTTTACCTCCTACAAACACCTGTCCGAACCGCAATCGACGGCAAAACCGCCGCTTTACGATACGCTGCAGCCGTTGAGGCAGGCTTGCGTAGTCGTCTGGGAGCCGACAGAGGCTATTCCGGGTTGATCTGCAAGAACCCGATCAATTCCCACTGGATCGTCCACCAATGGCAGGCCGATCCATACACGTTGGACGACTTGGCCGACTACATCGACCTAACCCCTGAAAAGGCCAAAGAAAAGCCCATAGAGGATTATGGCTTGGGTCGTAACTGTATGCTTTTTGACCAATTAAGAGCGTGGGCATACAAGGCGATTCGTCAGGGTTGGCCGACCTATGAACAATGGCTAAACGCTTGCCTAGACCGTGCCACCGGCTACAACGTTAATTTTACTACGCCGTTGGACATTTCCGAAGTAAAGCACACGGCCAAAAGCGTGGCGAAGTGGACGCATAGAAACTTTAACCGGGGCACCTTTGACGATTATGTCGCAAGAACCCATACAAGCGAGATACAGGCTTTCAGGGGTAAACAGAAGGGCAAGACCAAGAGAGAACGAGGTATTATCTTACTTGAAGCAGGAGCAACCATTAAGGAAGTCATGAAGGAGTTAAATGTAAGCCGTAGAACTGTATTTTATTGGAGAAAGCAACCCTAGCATTATAATTAGTGCAAAAGCCTATATCAGATAATAGCACCCGGTGAGGGTGTTTCTTCTTCCTTTCCCGCCCATCCCCTCCCTTTCCTCCCCGTATGCCCCACATATACATACACCGCCCCACCGATATCGATATAACGCACGGAATTGGTCAAAATCGGCATTCTTCCACTCCGTTGATACAACGACACCAAGCCACACCACTACACGCCTAAAATAGCCAAATGCGTTATACCTCGCAGCATTATGGGTAGTGTAAAAAGCCTATATCAAAAACAGTCCAAAACAGCGTTAACCACTCAACCCAATACTTCCATAGGTTCGGAGATATGCCCCCCAACCTATATGTATGTATACATACATATCAAATTTCTCTCCTGATGAAAATTTCACACTTTTCAAAATTCATCAACATGGGTGAATATCATTCACTGGGCTGATAAGCCTAAATATCCCGAAAGCGATTTGGGGCAGTAACCAAAAATCGACTTTTTACAAAAATTATTTTCTTGAAAAAATTGCCGTGAAAATTTAACGTTTTCATCGAATTTTTTTAGATATTTAATTTTTTAACCATTGAATTATGGCTTATTTGCAGCAAAAAACCTTGTCAATAGCAAAACGAAAATAAATATAAGGTCGGACGTTAATGAGCAAATAGGGTTCAACCCTAAGCAAATCACTTAGTTGAAATTTGCCACAAAGCAGAACAAAAAACGACACTGCAAAAACTCAAAAATCGCTCTCAAATTAATTTCACAAAAAAATGTGGGGGATTGGTGACGTTAAAATTTCAAAAAAATCGAAAGTAGCCAATTTCCTACAATACATATCCCGGAAGCAAAACCTGAAATAGTTGAAGGTTCGGAGATATGACCTTGAAGCATTGACATATCAAAACCCTATGGTATTGGTATTATAACAACATAGGAGTTCTAATTATGAACAGGATGGAATATGCAGGAAAAATAGGCGGTATGGTTGGTGGATTTAAAAGACGTGAGCGTCAAAAATTTTTAATCATGTTCGTAAAGATAGTAGAAATGGATGAGCTTCATGATATCCGAATGACCTCAAACCTCGCTAAAAAGCTAATAGCAGCATTTTCAGGCTGCAAATCAATATCCAATGATGTTCTAATCAAGGAGTTTGCAAGAAGCGGGAACAGTGTAAAACAACAAAACCTTGATATGATTGTCCATTCATTAGTAGCACGATGGCAAGACCTTTATGAAGAACAGTGGAAAGAAGCAAAAATAAAAATAGACATTGAAGCCGACGAATACAAGCAATCTATTATCGAAAAGCTGGACATTAAACTATAAACACATGTAAAGCCCCACTTTACATACTTATACCCGTGAAGCTATTTTTCGCTTTGCGGATATACACATTCCTACACCGTAGGAATTTACAACCACTATGTATCCTGCCACGATACATACTTGTATCTTTAAACCAAATAATGACCTTCACGGACATATATCCTACTCACACAGAGTAGAAAATACCGCCTATCTTTTCGTTGAGCTAAGCAGCCATAGGTTCAAGGATATATCTCCAAACCATTAGCTATCACCCACAGCCTCACCCCCCCTTCCATTATCACTCCGTTGGCTATTTCCGTATCCGGCCCCCAATCAGGCGGATGCAGAGCCTCCACCCGCTTGGCGACCTAGATCACAATTATTAGAAACAGCTAGACCCTGTGAAATCGGTGCCATCGACAATTGTGGCTGGCCGTAGGGTGCAAACGCTGCCGGAATACCGTCAATCAGGACGGTGGAGCGCGGTGACAGACGCGACGTCAAACCCCGCACCCCCACGTTCAGCGAGATATCACTGCCGCCCGTGCCGTTGGACTCCTGCACCTGAACACCCGGGATACGCTTGAGGGCATCACTGACGTTCATCGTGCCCTGCTCGACCATCGCTTCGCGACGCACCACTGTCCGCGCCCCCGGGTGGTTCTGCACCACCGCGTCATTGGCATCGCTCAGCCAGTTGCCGACCACCTTTACATCCACCGGCCCCAGTTCCAGCGGCCCGGACGCTGGCGCAGCTGCACTGACCGTGGGCGCCGCACGCAGGGTTACAGCATCACCGTCAAGCTCGTAGCTCAAGCCACTGTCCTGCAGCAGTCGGGCCAGCGCCTGTTCTGGCGACAGGTTGCCATTCACCGCCGGAGCCTGCTTGCCAGCCACCAGCTGCGGGCTGAAAAACACTTGCAATGCCGTTTGCTGCGCCAGTTGGCTCAGGGCCGAGCCCAGGGGCTGAGATTGAATATGGATCACAGCCGGCGCAGATTCGCCAGCAAAAGCACAGGGCATTGCCGCGCTCACCGCCAGGGCCAACGCCAGCGGTAGCAGGCGCGTCCGGGCGACAGAAGATGGAATGCTCAGGGGTGTTTCAAGCGAGGATAGTCGCCCACGAAGATTGTTGTTTTTCACGTCGAGTCTTGCCCTATGGATCGCACTTGAGTGCAACTGTTAATACAAACCAGTTGCAGTTGATCAAGAAGACGAAGAACTCGAAAAAAACCTGAATCCCCAGCGCAATTATTTTCTGGCAATGATCTCCTGGCTGCCATCTGCGCGGGTTTTGATAGCCACCGGCAGGATCTGCGGCAACGCCTTGAGCAGGGCATCGGTGTCATCGGTTTTGAATACGCTGGAAAGCCGCATTTGCGCCAGCGCTGGGGTGCTGACGTGCAGCGGCTTGTCGCGATAGCGCGAGACCTCGGCGGCCACCTCGCCCAGACTGGCATCTTCAAATACCAGTTGCCCCTTGCGCCAGGCCGTCAGCGCCCCGGTATTAACTGCCTGCGCGGCCGCTACATGGCCCCGGGCATCGACCACGGTACCCAACCCGGCAGTCAGGTTGACCTGTGCATCCGGATTGCCTCCCTGGACCCGCACATGCCCTGATTCCACCGCAACCCGCGTCTGCTCGGCTTCGCGCAGCACATCAAAACGGGTACCGGTCACCGTTACCCTGCCGGCCCCGGCCTGCACCACAAATGGCCGCTCCGGATCATGGGCCACACTGAACATGGCTTCGCCCTGCTCCAGTTCAACATTGCGCTGCTCACGCGCAAAGCTGACGCGCACACGGCTGCGACCATTGAGTTCAATGCTCGAGCCATCAGGCAAATCAAGGGTGCGGTGCTCTCCCAACACCGTGGCAAATTCGGCGTGATAACCCGCCGACGACTGCAGTTGCATCCATACACCCGCCCCCGCCGCCACGGCCACAATACCTGCGGCCAGCCCGCAAGCCAGTAACGAAAGGCGTGTCGGCTTCGCCACCGGCACTTCACACAGCGCCCGCATGCGGGCCCGGGGCAAGAGATCGGCGGCTGACCACAGGCTGGCCAGCCACTGATACTCCGCCTCATGGCTGGCATGCTGCGTACGCCAGGCTTCAAACTCGGCCTGCTCGCACGCACCCAGGGTTTGTGCTTGCACGCGGGTAAACCAGGTGGCCGCCGCATCACGCACGTTGGCGCTGCCACAGGTACAGTCTCGTGTATCCATCCTGCAATCCTTTACCGATGTCATCACGGCGCCTCCACCCGTTCACGCAGATGGCGCAGGGTGCGGATCATATACTTTTCCACCATGTTCCTGGACAGCCCCAGGCGTTCGGCAATCTCGGCCTGGGTCAGGCCTTCGATTTTCTGCCAGACGAAAACCTTGCGACAATTGAGCGGCAGTTCCTGCAAAGCCCTTTCGACCGACTCAGCCAACTGGATAGCGCGCATATACTGCTCCGGATCGCCGGTTTGCGACGAACTTGGGGGAACGGCAGCCAGCTCCTTGGCGTCGCGTAACTCCTGGCGGCGAAAACCGTCTACCGCAATATTGCGTGCAGTCTGATGCAAATAGGCGCGTGGCTGCTCAACCGCATCCGGGTTGGATTCAAGCACGCGGACAAAGGTGTCATGGGCCAGGTCTTGCGCCTGCTGCCGATTGCGCAGGCGCCGGGTCCAGGTGCCGATCAACTCTTCGTAGTGTTCAAAGAAGCCCGTTCTGCGGGGCACTTTCTGAGTCATCGCACAGGACTGCACAGGTGGGGCGCGAATAGTAATGCTTCCTATTAGAGCCAGCAATCACCCGGATGACAGAAGGTCTTCGCACTACATTTCGGCCTTGGCCAGCAAACGCCTCTCAACCGCTGTAACACCGCTGAAACCGTAACGCCATGCAGTTGACAGGCCCACCAGCCCCATCAGCGCACAAAACCCCAGGCACACCCAGGGACTCCACGGCATCAGCGCGATCAGCAGCAACGGCGTGGTACTGGCCCAAAGCGCATAGGCGATATTATAGGTAAAGGAAATCCCCGAAACCCGGATCGGGGCCGGGAACAGTCCGACCATCACCGACGGCACCACCCCGACAATCCCGCAGGTCAAGCCGGCGAACGCATAGGCCAGGCCGGGCAAAACCCACTCCCCGACCAGGCTGGCATACAACACGCCAATGCCCAGCGGCAGCAGCAGACTGTACAGTGCGATGCTGCGCCATACGCCGATACGGTCAACGATCAACCCGGCCAGCACACAGCCTATATTCAAAAATACGATACCCAGGCTGCTCAACGCAAAGGTATGGCTGGCAGTCATGCCGAAGCGCTGCTGCATCACGGTCGGCGTGATAACCACAAACACCACAACGGCACTGGTGAGCACGCAGGTCAGCAGCGCTGCCGGCAGCAATGAAGCCCGGTGCTCGCGCAATACTGTGCGTAAGGGGAACTCGGCCCGGCCCTCTTTGCGTTCACGCAGGGCCAGAAACACCGGCGTTTCACTGAGCCAACGGCGCAACCACACGCCAATCACGCCGAACACGCCACCGAGCAGGAACGGAAAGCGCCAGGCGTAATCGAGGATTTCTGCCGGGGTAAACAGCTGTGCCAGCAGTGTGGCGGTCAAGGCCCCGATCAAGTAGCCAAAAGTCAGCCCGGCCTGCAAAAAACCAAGGGCAAAGCCGCGGCGACCGGCCGGCGCATGTTCGGCCACAAACACCCAGGCACTGGGTACTTCGCCACCGACCGCTGCGCCCTGCAGGATGCGCAGAGCCAGCAGGATCAGCGGGGCGAAGTAACCGATTTCGGCGTAAGTGGGCATGATGCCGATCAGCAGGCAGGGCAGCGCCATCATCAGGATGCTCAGGCTGAATACCCGTTTGCGCCCCAGGTGATCGGCAAAATGCGCCATCAGAATCCCGCCCAGCGGACGCGCCAGATAGCCGGTCACAAAAATCCCGAAGCTTTGCAGCAGACGCAGCCATTCGGGCATGTCCGGGGGAAAAAACAGCTGGCTGAGAGTCAGGGCAAAGAACACGAAAATGATAAAATCGTAGATCTCCAGCGCCCCGCCCAGGGCAGCAAGGCCCAGGGTTCTGTAGTCGGAACGGGAAAAACGCACCGTTGTGGCTTGGGTATCGGCAGACATAAATAGGCTCAATATGAACGGGGCACGCCTATATTGGCGTTTGCGATCGAAGGCGCGAGCATAGCAAAACCTGTGGGCAATCACTCATTACCTGCGGGAGCTGGCTTGCCTGCGATGCCGGCACTGCGGTTTGCCGGGATAACTTGGTCGATGCGCCCGCTCCCACCAGAATCTGCAAGCAACTACCCCTGCCACCCCCCACCCAGCGCCGCAAACACATCCACCAGGGACAACGAGACCTGCGCAGTGCTGTCCACCAGCGCCGCTTCGTTGGCCAGCAACGCGTTTTGCACCGTGAGTACGTTGAGAAAGTCCACCGTACCCTGGGCATATTGCTGGTGCACGCTGTCCAGCGCCCGCTGGCTATGCATCACCGCCTGCTGCAGGCTGTCGCGCCGGCGCTGGCTGGCCTGATACGCCACCAGCGTATCGTCCACCTCATGCCAGGCGCGCAATACGGTTTGCTGGTAGGCAATGCCCGCCTCCTGCTGGCGCCCTTCCTGCAACTGCAAGGCCCCCTGCAAACGCCCGCCCTCGAACACCGGTACGCTCAAGCCCGGGCCGAATGCAAAATTGCGCGAGCCCCAACTGCCCAGATCCGACAGCTGCGTGGCTTGAAAACCGATACTGCCGGACAGGGTAATCCGCGGATAGAAGTCCGCCTCGGCCATGCCGATCGCTGCAGTGGCTGCATGCAATCGGGCCTCGGCACGACGAATATCGGGCCGCCGTTGCGCCAATTCGCTGGGCAGACCGATCGGCACATCGGCGCCATAGGCCGGCACCCCTGCCGCTGCGCTCAATTGCGCCTGCAAGGCTCTTGGCTCGCGGGCCAGCAGCAAGCCGAGAGCATTGATCAACTGTGCACTGCGTTGCTGCAAGGGGGCCTGACGTGCTTCAATCTCGGCCACTTGGGCGCCAGCTTCAGACACCTGCAAATCCGTAGCCACGCCCTCCCGCAGCTGCAACCGGGTCAGTTCCAGGCTGCGGCGGGCGATTTGCAGGTTTTGCTCCACCACGGCCAATGCCTGCTGAGTGCCGCGCAACTGAATATAGTGCTGCGCGGTCTGCACGATCACCAACAGTTGCACCGCGTTGCGGTCCTGCACCGCCACTTGTACCGAGGCATCAGCCGCTTCCACCGAACGCTTGACCCGGCCCCAGAGGTCAGCCTCCCAACTGAACCCAAGGCCACCATTCCACAGGTTGAAAGCCTGCTTGCCACTGTGCCCGGAAGGGTCACTCAAACCTTTCTGGCTGTTACGGCTCCGACTGTAAGCCGCCGTTGCACCGACCTCGGGCAAGGTGTCGGCGTTGATCTGACGGCGGATAGCCAGGCTTTGTTGCAAGCGGCTTGCAGCCAGTTGCACATCAAAGTTGCGCTGCTGCGCCTCGCGCACCAGCGCCGACAATTGCCTGTCGCCGAAACGGTCCCACCAGTGCAGGTCCACCGCTGTTTGCAGCGCATGGTTGTGCCCCGCCTCAGTGGGTACCGACGCCCAGTTCGCAGGCAACTTGGGCACGGGAGCCTTGAAGTCCGGGCCGACCACGCAACCACTCAGGCTCAGTACGCTGTAACAGGCCACAGCCAGGGCCACTGCAGTTTTGTTCATCGAGTGCTGACCTGCTGATCGTGAGCCATTGCCGTGTCGATGGAGGCATCCACCGACATCCCCAGGCGCAATTGGCTGGCCAGTAACTGCCCGTGATCCAGAGTGACTTTCACCGCAATACGTTGCGCCACTTTGGTGAAGTTGCCCGTGGCGTTATCCGGAGCAATCGCCGAGAACGTCACCCCCGTGGCCGGGGCGATGCTGTCCACGGTGCCTTGCAGGGTCTGCCCCGGAAAACTGTCGACCTTGATCGTCACACGCTGCCCTGCCTGCATGTTGGTGAGCTGGTGCTCGAGAAAGTTGGCCACCACATAGGCGTCGGCCAGCGGCACCACCGCCAGCACGGTGTCGCCGGGTTTGACGTAAGCGCCAAGGCGCACACTGCGACGCCCCACCACACCGTCAAACGGTGCCAGCAGTTGTGTATGCGACAAGTCCAGATCGGCCCGTGCCAGTAAGGCCTCGGCATACTGCACCGAGGCTTGCGCGGCCGTAGCCCGGGCGGCCAGTACCCGGGTTTGCTGGCGAGCAGCTTCCAGTGCAGCCTTGTGCTGTGCCAACTCGGCACGCGCGGTGAGCGAACGGTTTTTCGCCTGCTGGGAGTTCTGCAGCGTGCCTGCGCCCTGCCCGGCCAGATGCTGATAACGCTGCAACTCATGCTCGGCAAATTCGACCTGCGCCAGATCCGCATCGACCGTGGCCTTGGCCTGCTCGATCAACGAACGCTGGCGTTCCAGCATCGCCAGGGCATTGACCCGTTGTGCCTGTGCCGTCGCCACGCTGGCTTGCGCGGCCTGCACGGCAGCGCGGTAGTCCTGCGGATCGATCCGCGCCAGCAACTGACCGGCCTTGACCGGCTGGTTATCCTGCACCAGCACCTCGTCGATAAACCCCGCCACTTTTGGCGCAATCAAGGTGTAATCGGCGCTGACAAAGGCATCATTGGTGTTCTGCACGGTGCCCGTGGCAAAGACCAACCGCCACAACCCGTACAGCACGATCACTGCCAACGCGACTGCGCCGACCAGAACCCAGGGCTTGCGCCCGTTTGTTGTACTCATTTCACAACTCCAGCAGCTGTGCCCGGCGCGTAGATCCGCGTGGGGCCAAAAGGAATTAACACAATCAGAAAAAGCGCCAGGACGGCCATGTACAGATAAAGATCGGAACTGGTCAGCACCACGGCCTGCTGATGAACCCGGCGCGCCAGGTCTGTGCCGGAATTGACCAGCGGCGAGTTGCCCAGCCGATCGAGCAACATGGTTGAGTGGTAGTGCTCGCGATTGAGCGTCAGCACCCCCAGCACACTGCTTGCTGCCACCGCCGAAAACCCTTTGACGGTGTTGAACCAGGCCGATGCAAACGGGCCATCCGCCGGGTTCAGGCCGCCGGTGGCGAGCATCAGCAGAGGAATCACTGCCATGGGCTGGGCGATGATCTGTATCGCCTGCAAGCTGTAAAAATTTTCCCGGTTCCACACCGAGGTAACTTGCGAACCGATGCCGCAGGCCAGCGCCAGCAACCCCAGACCAATGGCCAGCACCCAGCGACAATCGACCCAGCGCAGATTGCACAACGCAACGACCAGTGGCAGCGCAATCAATTGCGGCAAGGCCACCAGCAACATCACCGGCGCGGTTTCGAGGGGGCGATAGCCCTGCACCTGAGCGAGGTAACTGGACGGAATCTTGATCACTGCCAGCAACACAAACAACACCCCGCCCAGCGTCAACAATGCATGGGCAAGATTGCGGATTTTCAGCAGTTGCAGCTTGAAAAACGGCAGCGGATGGGACCACTCATTGATAAAGAACAGCACCATCAGGGCCGTGCCGGCGACGATAAAAAAACGGATCATCGGCGACTCGAACCAGTTCAGGCGCTGACCCAGCTCCAGCGCCAGTACCAGCATGATCAACCCCGGCAAACCCAGGAGCAGGCCGCGCCAGTCAAACTGCTTGAAACGCTCCAGACGCAACGGGTCTTGCGGCAAGCCCCAGGCCACGCAGGCCATCGACAACAGGCCCAGGGGGATGATTTGCCAGAACGCCCATTGCCACCCGGCGTACTCCACCCACCAGGCCGATAACGGCGTGCCGAAGCTGGGCCCGAAAGTGGCCGTCAGCGCATAACTGCCCAGGCCATACAGGCGAATGCCCGGCGGCAGGAAGCGCAACGCCACTGACATCAACATCGGCGGCAAGGCCCCACCGGCAAAGCCTTGCAAGGTGCGCAGCAGCATCAGCGCATCAACATTCGGGGCCAGAGGGCAAAGAATGCCCAACAGTAAAAAGGCGCCGATGGCACACAGGGTAAAACGGCGCAGGGAAAAGGTGGCTGCACACCACGGCGCAAAGGCCATGGCACTGATGGACGTGGCCGAATACACCGCCAGCAGCCAGGTGCTTTCGTCATAGCCGATACCCATCGCCCCGCGGATATCGGGCATGGCCACCTTGGTGACATTCTCGTTGAACCCCGACACCAGCACGGCGAGCAAAACGCCCAGCAGACCGGTAAAAATCCGCAGGCCAAACGCCGCACTGCTGGCCGGGGCCGGGGTGGGAGCCACAGCACCCGCAACCAGCGCCGTCACAGCGCAGCTCCAGGCGCCAGACTGCGCCCATGGTCAAACCGCCAATACATGGCTGACTCCGTCGTCTTGATAGATGACAGAAAGTTTAATCAGCCGGCATAGCTATAAAAATTGATAAATAACTAACTGTGGAGTGCGTCAGACGCAACCATTGTAATGTTGACTCCCTCCCCGTAGCAGCTGCCTCGTTCCTTCGGCAGCGGCTACAGAGGTTGCGGTCAAATCACCGCGTTGTCGCAAAAGGTCTTGAGGGTACGACGCAGCCAGCGGTGGGCATGGTCGTTGTCCAGCCGCGGATGCCAGGCCTGGACAATATCCACCGGCTGCAGGGTGATCGGCAGCTCGAACGGGCGCAGTTTGAGGCCCAGTGGCTCCAGGTTTTTGAGCAGCACCTGGGGCATCAGCGGCAGGATCAGATCCTCCCCTGCCAGGGCAAAAATCGCCGAGTAGAACGTCGGCGTGGTAAACGACACCCGACGCTCCAGCCCCAGTTCGGCCAGCAGCGCATCAATCGGCCCGCGGGCATGGCCCCTGCGGGACACACTGATGTGGTCAAAACTGGCAAAGCGCCGGGCCGTAACAGGCTCATCGAAAATCGGATGCCCTTCCCGTGCCAACCCCACAAACGGACAGGTAAACAGCCTCTGGACCTTGATATCCGGGCTGAAGCGGTTAGTGGCGCAGATAGTCAGGTCAATGCGACCTTCATTCAGTGCCTCGTCATCAGTAAAACCCTCAGGTACCACCCGCAACGTAGCCTTGGGCATCTCCAGGGCCATTTGCTGGCGCAGTGCTGCGCCATACACACCAAAAAACACGTCATTGGCGCGAATGCTGAACGTACGCTCCAGCTCACGCAAATCACTGTTCTGGCTCTGGGTGAACACCCCGTGCGCCAGCTCCACCACACCGCGCACCTGTTCACGCAACTCCAGTGCACGGGGCGTGGGCACCAGGCCACGCCCTGAACGCACCAGAATGGGGTCGTTCAAGACCTCGCGAATCCGGGTCAGGGTGCGGCTCATGGCCGGGGCACTCAGGTTCATGCGTCGGGCAGCACCCACCACAGAGCCCTCTTCGAGCAAGACATTCAAGGTAACCAGTAGATTCAAGTCAGGTATTTGCATGGAGCAAAGGGTATCGGCTAACGCTCCCCCTGCCTAGCCAACCAGCAATGCACCATTGTTGCGCAGCAGGTAAAACAGTTTCGCTCACTCTTAGCTAGCTAACTAAGAGTGGCATTGATACATTGCCGCTCGTCAGGTTTGCGCCTGACGCTCTCTTTGGTTGAGATTTTTGGCCATTACCGGATCCCCATGATGGTAATGGCCTTTTTTACGCCTGCCGCTTTTCCTGCCCCACGATAGAGCCATCCCCAGTGGTGGACCCGCCAGACCTGAACTACGCTGCCAGCCCAATCCACTACAGCAATTGGGGACTTTATGCGGCTGGGTAAAAAGATTTCGAATCTGGAACAGTTGGTCTGCAAAAATTACCGCTGGATCCACGCCACCCGCATCAGCCTGGCGTTCCTGATTACCTTTGTTGTCATCCGCTTCTTCAAGCTCGACGGCGCCTCCTATGCCCTGATCACCATGCTCATTGTCATGGGACCACAGCCCTACTGGGGCAACGTATTCTCCCGGGCCCTGCAGCGTACCGGCGGCACAGTACTGGGCGCGCTGTCCGGGCTGGTGGCGCTGTATCTGGAGATGCACTCTTTTAGCCTGATGCTGCTCTGGTGCGCGGTGATGATGTTTATTGCCGGCTACCTGACCCTGGGCAAACACCCCTATATGGCCCTGCTGATCGGAGCAACCCTGGCGGTGGTCAGCTGCGCCCCGCCCAATGACATGGAGTCGGCACTCACCCGCAGCGGCTATGTGCTGGCAGGTTCTTTGTTGGCCATGCTCTACACCAGCATTTACCCACAGCGGGCCTATACCGACCTGCGGATCAAGTTCAGCGAGAGCCTGGGCAAGATCAATACCCTGTACTCGCAATACTTCTCCCCGCGAATCCCCGAACGCCCCAATCTGGATGATCAACTGAAGAACGAACTGGACGCGGTCATCAAGTTGCGCAACTACATCACCCCTGCCAGCAACGAAAGCAACCTCAAGCCACAAGTGTTCGAGTCCCTGCAAACCCTGCACCGCAACCTGCTGGCCACCATGAGCCTGATGATCGATGCGTATTGGTCATCACGGGAAAGCCACCTGCTGATCGAAAGCGAGCCCGCCTTGAACGGTCTGCACCAGTTGATCCCGCAAGCGCTCGAATCGCTGCAGAACAAGCTGTGTATGGGCATTTCCAACAACCAGATCAGCGGCGAACTGCGCCAGAAAGCCCACGATCTCAAGGAGCTTGTGCTCAAGAGCCTGGACAGCAAGATCACCGAGACACCCTTTTATGCCTATGTCTGGCTAAGCCTGGAGATGCTCAGGCAATTGACCGAACTCAATGACCAGTTGCATGCCGCGCTGTACCACTGCGGCCATCGGCATTTGTTTAAAAACGACAAGTTGCCCGACGAAAAATAACGTAACACCCACAGCAAAAAAGTTACTTCCGACTCATTTAGATGACTTATCGCACTAAAGATGAAGATTCTTCGTACATAAACATGGAATTTTCAGCGATTAACGATGCTTAAACCGCAAACTCAAAACATATAACAAATTGTTTTATATGAAGTTTTTAACAAATCCTTGGATTTCATTTCGTGTCAACAGCCTCTGACCCGCACGCCTGCAACACCTGGCCTGCCTGAAATTATGGTCTAGGCTCTGTACGTAAAGTATTGTCGCAAGCACCGCATAGCGCAGGCCAATGAGACCATCGCCGCAAAACTTGTTG
>NZ_WIWL01000132.1:0-279 GCF_009600105.1 Pseudomonas sp. FSL R10-0056 | reverse complement strand
CGTCTCGACCTATGTGGTCAACGAGCAGATAGCGTTCGCAGGCACCGCTGGACAGCGCAAGGCAGTTTTCTCGGCAACGGTTGTAGCCCATGAATGCGAGCAGGAAGAAGGCTGGGATCAAGTGAAAAAGCTCAAAGCCGTTCCAGTGATCTATGGGGATGAACACGCGATTCGAGGCGCCGATGATCTACCCCCCCATAACCAAGCTGGCTTGTATGTCAACTGATGAGCGTGGATATACGACCACAAAACGGAAAGACGCTGATCGGCTTCAAAGCT
>NZ_WIWL01000131.1:0-280 GCF_009600105.1 Pseudomonas sp. FSL R10-0056 | reverse complement strand
CTAATCAGGTATCTGGCGTAGGTATCCAGATCGCTGACGCCCGTACCGGCGACAAACTGCCTTTGAACACCGCCAGCACCGATTACGTGCTGCGCCCACAGTCCAACACGTTTGACTTTACAGCGTCCTACGTACGCCTTGTGGCTGATACCCCAGGCACCGAGGGTGCACCAGGTACCCGTGGTATCGGTACCGGTCAGGTTAACGCGCTGGCTACCTTCGACGTTACTTACAAGTAACTCATGTTTATTAACGCAAGGGCTCGTGACTAATCACGGGC
>NZ_WIWL01000130.1:0-281 GCF_009600105.1 Pseudomonas sp. FSL R10-0056 | reverse complement strand
GGCTGACAGCACAGTGGAGAAGGTGGTGTTGTCCACGCAGAACCCCTCGCGCCTCATCTCAAGAAATGCAGTAACTGCACTGTCATGCACCCCGGAACGGGTATACGCAGCCATGAGGGAGTTCCAGGACACGACATCCCTCTGTGGCATTCTGTAGAACACCTCCTGGACAGCATCCACCCTGCCAGCACGCAGGTGCTGCCCAATCAGCCTGTTTGCTGAGGTTATGGCATCACAAGCGCCCGACATGCATGCCAGTGAGGACCTGGAAGGCCTAGTGC
>NZ_WIWL01000129.1:0-285 GCF_009600105.1 Pseudomonas sp. FSL R10-0056 | reverse complement strand
ATTAACACAGGGTGAACGCTGGTCAGTTCACCTGTTAATCGCAACGAATGAGAATCAGAGGTGGGCTAAAAAGCCCGGCCAAGCTTAAACAAACCTGCGGGAGTCAGCCCCCACAGGCCTGGTTTACATCCTAGGGGTCTGTACGAAATGTTTTCGAGCGAAGGTTAGGCAAGGCGAAAACAGGCGAGGAACGGTCGGGGTCGCGCACGACTTAACGTGTTGTTAATGAGCATTCCGAGCCTGTTTTCAACGCCGCATAACCGAGCGCAGATACATTTCGTACAG
>NZ_WIWL01000128.1:0-285 GCF_009600105.1 Pseudomonas sp. FSL R10-0056 | reverse complement strand
CATGAGCCCTGCGCTTTGCAAGGGATCTGCAAGAACCGCTTTGGCATCGATTTTATTGGAATAGTCAAAGACACCGCCCACGTTGAAAGCGGGCAAAATGACAGCGACCGAGGCAAGCGTCCAGAAAACACCCCAGGCGGCAAGAACTACCCCTGAGGTCGAGCCCTTACCCGATACCAGAGATCTCCACTGACGCGGCGGCTTCTGCCCCTCATGAGTCACGGGGAAAACAGCGTCTTTGACAGATGCCAGCCAGCCGCTGCGCATCATGGCAACCAGTCCAAG
>NZ_WIWL01000127.1:0-287 GCF_009600105.1 Pseudomonas sp. FSL R10-0056 | reverse complement strand
GCACATACTTCACGTCAAAGAAGATGCGCAGCACGATCTTGATGGGCACCGCCAGCATGACCAGCAGGTGCGTCATGATGAGGGCGTAGCGGATGATGCCCTTCTCTTCGAACCACTCGCGGAAGAGCAGGGCCGGCAGGGCCATGCCCGCCGTGAAGAAACCGCCGATGCAGAGCAAGCCCGCCCAAATAGGAAAGCTGGTGGTAGAGCTGGGGTCAGGCTTGTGGTGCAGCCAGCTCTCCCAAGGCATATAGAGCTGCCAGCTGGGGCCCCGCATGGTGGAGCCG
>NZ_WIWL01000126.1:0-290 GCF_009600105.1 Pseudomonas sp. FSL R10-0056 | reverse complement strand
CCTTGCCTATTAGAGATACTCAAGAGACCAGTACAGAGCAAAGTACTTCGACCCAATGCTCGTAGGACTGGCCGACAAAGCCAGATACCAGTCATGTCGAGTATCAGAGAAGGTTGGCTGCATTGTTCTCTTACCGGAAGGGCCGGGGCTCTGATTCTTCAGAGTTAGAACAGTGCTAGAACCTGAAATCAATTGCCAATTCGTACCTGAACCAAAAGGTGTGGTAGTAGTGAAGTTGGGGTTAAGAATATCAGGCTGTATCAACTCGGCTAGATAGCACTGTACACCAG
>NZ_WIWL01000125.1:0-295 GCF_009600105.1 Pseudomonas sp. FSL R10-0056 | reverse complement strand
CGGCTTGCCCGCGATGGCATCCATACGGTGAGCCTGCAGACCGCGCCGCCTGCATCGCGAGCAAGCCCGCTCCCACATGGATCCTGCAGACCGCAGCTCTTAAGTACGACACAAAACCTGTGGGAGCGCGGCTTGCCCGCGATGGCATCGATATGGTGAGCCTGCCAGACCGCGCCGCCTGCATCGCGAGCAAGCCCGCTCCCACATGGATCCTGCAGACCGCAGCTCTTAAGTACGCCACAAAACCTGTGGGAGCGCGGCTTGCCCGCGATGGCATCCATACGGTGAGCCTGCA
>NZ_WIWL01000124.1:0-298 GCF_009600105.1 Pseudomonas sp. FSL R10-0056 | reverse complement strand
GATGACGGGATCGAACCGCCGACCCTCTGCTTGTAAGGCAGATGCTCTCCCAGCTGAGCTAATCACCCTTGTACTTCACTTTCGTTGCGGGGCGCATTCTCTCACACTATTCGCGTAAGTGGTTGTTTTATTTGAATTTTTTATCAATCAACGAAAACATGCATACACAAAAAAGCCTGCACAAGGCAGGCTTTTTGTTGATCACAAGCGTTCAAGGGGCTTGTGTTCAGAATATGGCGCAGCGGACGGGACTCGAACCCGCGACCCCCGGCGTGACAGGCCGGTATTCTAACCGACT